>WTIB01000305.1 GCA_011522905.1 Crocinitomicaceae bacterium
AAGTGACATTCCAGAGGTGACAGAGCTGATGTGGCATCTTTTGTGTTTTTATCCATACAAACGATTGACCCTCGCCCATTCATTTAAAGACAAGGCAGATCGCTTGGATGACATCAATGGCGGTTTGTTTACCTACCCTATGCTAATGGCTGCAGATATCCTCCTTTACGATGCCGAGACTGTTCCTGTTGGAAAGGATCAAAAACAACACATTGAAATGACACGCGATGTGGCCACCAAATTCAACCTACAACTCGGAGAAACATTTGTGATTCCAGAGGAGGCCATTTCAGAAGAGACCATGCTTATTCCTGGAACCGACGGAAATAAAATGAGTAAGTCGAGAAATAATTTAATTGACATCTTTCTTCCAGAAAAGAAGCTGAGAAAACAAATCATGTCAATCGTATCGAATAGTGAGCCTCTTGAAGCTCCAAAAAACCCTGATAAGTGTACGATTTTCAGCTTGTATTCCTTGTTGGCTGATGATGATTCTATTTCAAATATGCGTCAGAGCTATGAAAAAGGTGGTTATGGATACGGGCATGCAAAACAGGCCTTGTTTGAACTAATTATAGAGAAATTCAAAACCGAGCGTTCTAATTTCAATCATCTGATGGAAAATCGCCATAAAATTGACGAAGCCCTATCTATTGGAGCCGAGAAAGCACGGAAGGTCGCTCAAGAAGTTTTACAGAGAGTCAGAAAGAAAGTCGGGTACGGCCAGGGCTAGCTTATTCTATTTTGACTAATTGTCCGTTGTCTCGAACATTTGTGTCTTCCTACTCGAAAGGCTCTTTTTGCCAAATGTTTTGTGGCTCTACCTTGTACCCTTTTGCGCCACCTTTTCCAGCTTTTTAATTTTAATTGATTTCTCATCAGCTGAATGACTTCCTTTTCGGTTAAACCAAATTGAAAATAGATGGCATCAAAAGGAGTACGATCTTCCCATGCCATTTCGATAACTCTATTGATTTCTCTTTGGTTCATATTCAAACAAACAAAAGCTTTGAATGAAATGTTTTAATGGAATGAAAACTTTGAAGAAAGAAAATTTTCCTTCAAAAATATGCCAGACCTGTAAACGCGATTTTGTATGGAGAAAAAAATGGTCCAAAAACTGGAATGAAGTTAAATATTGCAGTGAGCGATGCAGAAGATCAAAACACCTTAGCGAATAACAGGACAATTGTTTCCCTTGCCCAACCTGAAGGTAATCATGCCCCCACAATAGACATACCAGTCCTTATTTGAGGAATTTCCACGTCTACCCATGACATTTCCGTCTAGGCTCCTATTGCTCAGAGCGACTGCCTCTTCCCCATTCAATGCCAATAATGCTGCGGGATCATAATACGTGTCCCTGCCAACATCATCCAAATAATCTGTAAATGTTTTTCGAATGGCAATTTCCATATTAAAAGAAAAGTATTTGCCCATGGAAAGCTTCAATCCAAGCCCTAAAGGCACACAAATCTGGTATTTACTGTAATTTGCATTACCTGTATTCTCATTCTGTCCCTCTGTACCTATGGGCTGAAGCTCAACAAGCTCTCCATTGTATTCTGTCTGAGGATTCATTTGAAATACACCAATTTGCGTAATCATATATGAGGTACCCTTATATCTTTTATTGCCAAACTGAAATGGGAAATAATGAAACTCAATTCCGCCTGCTAATTCTGTAATAGGCGATTCAAAGCTCAGATTTCTATTGACAAGTAAGGGTTGACTTGCGTCCCGATCATAGGCTTCTACTTTCCCGTAGATCCCTGTAAATCTCAAAGTCATCCTTGAATGCACATTGAATCGATACATAAAACCTCCAGCAAGATTGCTTTGGTAAAAAGGTTTGAACTGATTCAGATCTCCCAAATAAAAAGTAGTTCCAGCCGTAAATCCAATCTCTGAACGTGAAAAAAAATTGGGCTGTTGTGCCAAGGAATACTGAGCAAAAAACAAAAGAAACGCTATGTGCTTAAGGAGTCTCACGATATGGTAACGAGTCTATCTATTTTTTATTACGCAATTTATATGGTCAAGTTTTGATTTGAAGCCCTTTTTCGATCGGTCTCTTTTAAAAGTATTTTTCTGATTCGAAGGCATTTTGGAGTTACCTCAACGTATTCGTCTCCCTGTATATATTCTAAGCACTCCTCAAGACTAAATACCCTTGGAGGAGCCAAGCGGACCTTATCATCCGCACCTGAGGAACGCATATTGGTCAGCTTTTTTGTTTTGGTCACATTGATACACAAGTCCCCTGTCTTTGAATTTTCTCCAATAACCTGACCTTCGTAAATATTTTCGCTCGGTGCAATAAAGAATGTACCTCTTTCCTGTAAGTTATTTAGGGAGAAGGGTATCGAAACACCTTGCTCCAATGAAATCAATGAACCATTCTGTCGGCCAGCAATTTCACCTTTAAATGGCTGATACTCCAAATAGCGATGCGTCATTATGGCCTCTCCTGCAGTTTGGGTCAACAAATAATTTCTCAAGCCAATAATCCCTCTTGAAGGAATGTTAAACTGCATGACCATTCGAGCACCCTTGGGCTCCATATTGAGCATTTCCCCCTTTCGTTTGGTGACTGCCTCAACTGCAGTTCCACTATACTCTTCAGGTAAATCAATAGTCAGCTCCTCTATCGGTTCACACTTCTGACCATCAATTTCTTTTAGGATCACTTGTGGCTGTCCAACCTGAAGCTCATATCCTTCGCGTCTCATGGTTTCAATCAATACCGAAAGATGTAATACTCCTCGACCGTATACGAGCCATTTATCTGCTTTATCGGTTTCAATTACTCGTAAAGCTAAATTCTTTTCGAGCTCCTTCGTCAATCGCTCTTGAATGTGCCTCGAGGTCACAAACTTACCCTCCTTTCCAAAGAAAGGGGAATCATTAATGGAAAATGTCATCGACATGGTCGGCTCATCCATTCGAATGGTTGGAAGTGCCTCGGGATTTTCTGCATCACATATGGAATCACCAATTTCAAATCCTTCTATTCCAGTGATGGCACATATATCACCTGCCACTACACTCGTCACTTTAACACGCTGTAAACCCTCAAATACAAAAAGCTCTTTAATCCTGTGCTTTTGTTGGCTCCCATCTCTTTTGGATAAAATAATGGGCATATTTTCTTTCAATTCTCCTCGAGTCAAACGACCAATAGCAATTCTTCCTACATAAGAAGAAAAGTCCAAAGAAGTAATCAATAATTGGGTATTCCCCTCCTCTATTTTACGGGGAGGAAAATAATCCAAAATCTTATCTAACAGAGGCACGATTGTTTGACTTGGCTTTTTCCAATCTTCCGACATCCATGATTGCTTGGCAGAACCATAAATCGTAGGAAAATCCAATTGCTCCTCAGTAGCATCTAGCTCAAACATCAAATCAAAAACCTTTTCATGAACCTCATCAGGTGTACAATTTTCCTTGTCTACTTTGTTAATGACCACCAAAGGTTTTAGTCCCATGGAAAGGGCTTTACCCAAAACAAAACGCGTTTGAGGCATTGGCCCTTCAAAAGCATCAACCAAGAGACAAACACCATCTGCCATATTCAATACACGCTCGACCTCTCCTCCAAAATCAGCGTGACCTGGGGTATCAATAATATTTATTTTGGTGTTCTTGTAAATCACCGATACATTCTTTGAGACAATGGTAATACCTCTTTCACGTTCAAGATCATTATTATCCATAATGAGCTCTCCTTTCGGTCGATCTCTCTCATTTACGAAATCTCCTGCTTCAATCATTTTATCAACCAAAGTGGTTTTACCGTGGTCAACATGTGCTATAATTGCAATATTTCTAATTTCCATCAAACTTGAATTGAATTAACGTCCTCTATGTCTTCTTGGTCTATCAGGTCTTGATCTTCTTTCTGAACCGCCTCTTTTTGCTGAACGATCTCTTTTAGAGCCACCACGCGATGAACGAAAACCTCCTCGGCCTCCTGATCTTCTCGAGCCTCCGCCAGATCTCCCTGAGCCTCCACCCTTTTCATTATTGGTGACTTCAATAGAAAGCTTCGTTCCTTCGAAGCTTGTCCCATCAACGCTTTTGAGGATGCGGTTTGTTAAATCCTCGTCGGCATCAAAAAATGAGAATGAGGCCATGATATCTATTCGGCCAATACTTGTTGATTTGATGTCTGCGGCATCACAAACTACTCGAAGTAAAGCACCAGGATTCAATCCATCTCGCTTTCCAGCACTTAGGAAAAATCGGGTCTTTCCTTCATCTCGAGCCCTAGCCCCTTTATCTCTTCGTTGGCCGTCTCTTGAAGATTCCTTAGCCCTTTGATTGACATCACCAGCGCGCTGATAATATTCAATGAATCTATTGAATTCCGCAGAAACGAATTTTTTAATGATTTCGATTTTATCCATGGATTCGAAAGAAGAAAGGATTTGGGGCATGAATTTTTCAATGTCCTTTTCTTTCACCTGAATGTCTTTGGTGTTTTGGATCAGCTTCATCAATTGAATTTCACAAATCTCCTCTGCGTTTGGTATTTTTCCTTGTGCAAAGGTTTGACCCATTTGCTTTTCAATGGCTTTGATTTTATAAGTTTCCTTTGGTGTAATTAAAACAATCGACTGTCCCTTTTTACCCGCCCTAGCTGTACGACCACTTCTGTGTGTATAATTTTCAGTATCATCTGGCAAATTGTAATTTATGACATGGGTAATATCATCTACATCAATTCCTCTTGCTGCAACATCGGTAGCCACCAACACTTGAATTTCCTTACTTCTGAAACGAGCCATTACCCTATCTCTCATCGGCTGGGTTAAATCACCGTGAAGCGGTTCAGCGTTGTAGCCTTCGCGTCCTAAGTTTTCAGCAACCGTTGCTGTCTCTCTTTTTGTTCTGCAAAAGATAAGCCCGTATATATTAGGGTGGTAATCTATCAGTCTTTTTACAGCCTCATAGCGGTCTCTGTCTTTTACGATACTGTATATATGCTCAATATTCTCGTTGCTTTGATTTTTGTGACCAATAGAAACTTCTAAAGGATTGGTCATATAGGTTTTGGCAATGCGAGCCACCTCTTTAGGCATCGTCGCTGAGAACAACCAAGTACTTTTTGAATCAGGCGCAGATTCCAAAATGGAATCAATGTCTTCTTTAAAGCCCATGTTCAACATTTCATCTGCTTCATCCAAAACAACCGTTTTTACTTCGGAAAGCTTGACCACTTTTCTGTTGATCAAATCGAGTAATCTTCCCGGAGTTGCCACGATGATAGAAACGCCTTTTTTAATTTTAGTTATTTGTCTTTTGATATCCGCCCCTCCATAAACTGAGACCACGTTGCAGTTCAAATATTTGGAAAAAATTTCCAAATCCTTAGTGATTTGAAGGCATAGCTCTCTGGTTGGACAGATAATCAAACCTTGCGGTATAGAAGATTTTAAATTGATATTACTTAGTAAAGGCAGGCCGAATGCCGCCGTTTTTCCGGTACCTGTCTGTGCAAGTCCCACAAAATCGCAATCCTTATCTTTCAGTAGATGTGGTATTGCTTGTTCCTGGATTGGAGTCGGTGCTTCAAAACCCAATTCTTTTAACGACTTAAGCACCTCTTCTCTCAATCCCAGCTCCTCAAATGTCATTACTCTATGTTTAAATTGGGTGCAAAGGTAGGGATAAAAGACTGGTAAACCGATTATTGCGCTATGAATTGCATATTATGTAGGATTTCAGTCGTCATCTTACTAAGTTTTTCTATTTTTGGACAAAATATTTAAATGAACCTAAACGAGATCATATCTATTACCGGAAGACCTGGATTATTCAAGGTTGTTGCTCAGGGAAAAAACAGCGTAATTGTTGAATCTATTGTCGATAAAAAAAGAATTGCTGCACATGCCTCTGACCGTATATCTGCCATTGGTGATATCAGTATTTATACCTCAGATGAAGATGTAAAGCTTATTGACGTGTTTGAAAAATTCAATGATAAGTATGAGGGTAAGGCTGGTCCATCTCACAAAGAGGAGCTTTCTTCACTAGAAGGGACTTTAGGAGAAATTCTTCCCAATTATGATCGCGAACGCGTTTACAAATCTGATATAAGGAAACTATTTCAATGGTATAACATTCTTATCAATGCGGGTATTCCTATTGTCGAGAAAAAAGAAAAATCAGAAGAAAAAGAAGCGCCCAAAAAAGTAGCTAAAAGTGCTCCAAAAAAGGCCAGTCCTAAATCTGGACCTTCCAAATCTACGAAAACGGCATCGGCAAAAAAATCGACGCCCACCAAAACTGGCTCTCAAAGAGGCAAATAAATCCATTCTTATGCATAATGTTCACCAACGTCGCAGCTTTGTAGACGAAAATCTGCTTATAGACTCTTTTGAGTCCGTAGAAAAGTACATGAATGAGCTACTCAATAGAGAAATTAGCTCCCCAGAAGAGCTCAAAAAATGGCTAAAAGACAAAAGCGAATTGGAAGCCGTATTGGAAGAGGATATGGCTTGGAGATACATCAAAATGTCAATCGATACACGAAATGAGGAATATTCGAAGGCCTATAACTTCTTTGTTTCTGAAATTCAGCCCAAGCTTGCCCCTTTTGATGATCAATTGAATAAAAAATTAATGGAATGCCCTCATCGTGAGGGACTCGAAAAAGAAACGGCTTATAAAATCTATTTTAGAGGTGTTCAAACACAGCTTGAGCTCTATCGTGAGGAAAACATATCTATTCAAGCCTATTTGAGCCAAAAAAGCCAAGAATTTGGTGCCATAAGTGGCGCTCAAAGTATCGAGCACAAAGGAGATCAATTGACCATGCCTCAAGCCTCAATGCTTCTTAAGGAGCAGGATGAAGCGCTTAGAAAAAATGTATTTGAAAAAATAGCTGCACGTCGCTTAAAAGATGTTCAGGCCCTAAATGAATTGTACACAGAGCTTATCCAAAAACGTACTGAGCTTGCTAAAAATGCAGGCTTCGATAACTATCGTGACTACAAATTCAAAGAGATGGGCAGATTCGACTATACGAAAGAATCATGTTTTGAATTTCATAAAGCCGTTGAAGAGCATATCGTCCCTCTCGTAAAAAAGATTCAAGAGCAGAAATTGGTAAAGCTTGGAAAAAGCAAGTTCAAACCATGGGATACAGCAGTAAACCCAGACGGAAAGGCACCATTAAAGCCATTTAAGAGTGGTCAAGAAATGCTCGATAAAACCATTGCTATTTTCAATGACATCGACAGCAAATTTGCCGGGTTTTTGAAAACCATGGAACAAATGAAGCATTTTGACCTCGAATCCAAACCAGGAAAAGCACCTGGAGGATACAACTACCCTTTGTATGAAACCGGAGCACCATTCATCTTCATGAATTCTGTGGGGTCTCAAAATGATTTTACCACTATGGTACATGAAGGCGGTCATGCCGTGCATTCCTTTCTTACCCATGAATTAGAGCTGACCTCATTTAAAAGTTTCCCATCGGAAATTGCTGAGCTGGCCTCTATGTCGATGGAATTGTTGACCATGGATTACTGGAACAAAGTCTATGCTGATCAGGATGATTTGTACCGCGCCAAAAAAGAACAAATTGAAGGAACCCTGACCTTACTCCCATGGATTGCACAAATTGATGCTTTTCAGCATTGGGTGTATGAAAATCACAATCATACCACGGAGGAGAGAACGGGTTACTGGATGGAACTCAATGAGAGATTTGGCACTGGACTTGTGGATTGGAATGGCCACGAGAAGGTACTTGAGTCCTCTTGGCAACGACAGCTTCATTTGTTTGAAGTTCCTTTTTACTACATCGAATATGGCATTGCCCAGCTCGGAGCTATTGGCGTTTGGAAAAACAGCAAAACAGATTTTAAAAAGGCCGTAAACCAATATGAAAATGCCTTAAAGCTTGGCTATACAGAGTCAATGCCAGATGTTTTTAAGGCTGCAGGTATTTCATTTGACTTTTCGGGATCACACATCTGTAAGCTTGCAGAATTCGTAGAAGAAGAACTTGAAAAGCTTGAAGGCTAAGATGTACGCTATTATTAAAAAACTAATTATATTTGCCCCTCGAATGGCGAGATAGCTCAGTTGGTTAGAGCGCAGGATTCATAACCCTGAGGTCCCGAGTTCAACTCTCGGTCTCGCTACAACAAGGGATCTCAATCCCAGTAAAGGTTTCAGAGTTTTCACTGAAACCTTTTTTTATTCCCTATACCCTCTTGTGCTAGGAACTGTGCTAGGTCTTGTGCTAGGAATTT
>WTIB01000288.1 GCA_011522905.1 Crocinitomicaceae bacterium
CTGCGACCTCCTGCTCCCAAAGCAGGCGCGATAACCGGGCTACGCTACACCCCGAACGGTTATCCAGTTTTCCAATAATTGGAAAGTGCGTGCAAAAGTAATCAATTTTCTTGCTTTTGCAATAACTCGCGGAGAGACGGGGATTCGAACCCCGGGTACCCGGTTAGGGTACGCTTGTTTAGCAAACAAGTCCTTTCGGCCACTCAGGCACCTCTCCAATGTTCAATGAACGGAGGGCAAAAATAATGATTCTAATGCTTAGAATAAAAAAAAAACGAAAATTTTCTAGTGGTAGATGTATTTCCCTTTTTCTCCATCGATGGTGACCTGTGCTCGGTCTGCAGATTCTACTCTTCCGATGATTTGGGCATCGACTCCAAAACTCTTTGAAATTGCAATTATTTCTTCGGCAAATTCAGCAGGTAAATAAAGCTCCATTCGATGTCCCATATTAAATACCTTGTACATCTCCTGCCAATCTGTTTGTGACTCTTTTTGTATCATCTCAAATAGCGGAGGAATAGGAAATAATTGGTCTTTTATGATGTGGAGATTTTTTACAAAGTGCAAAATTTTGGTTTGTGCACCACCTGAGCAATGGACCATTCCATGTATCTTTCCCTGACATTTTTCCAAAATGGATTTGATGATAGGGGCGTAAGTTCGGGTAGGGGAAAGGACCAGCTTTCCCGCATCCAATGGACAATTTTCGATAATATCGGTAAGCGTTTTTGATCCACTATACACCAAGTCTTCTGGAACCTGAGGGTCAAAGCTTTCAGGAAACTCTGAGGCCAAAGATTTGTGAAAAACATCGTGTCTTGCACTTGTCAATCCATTGCTTCCCATCCCACCATTGTATTCGGATTCGTAGGTGGCTTGACCATAAGAGGATAATCCAACAATTACATCTCCTGACTTGATATTATCATTAGAGATGACATCACTTCTCTTCATACGGGCAATTACCGTAGAGTCCACAATAATGGTTCGGACCAAATCACCTACATCCGCTGTTTCTCCACCAGTAGAATGTATTTCAATGCCATGACTTCTTAAGTCTTCCAACAATTCCTCGGTTCCATTAATGATTTGTGAAAGCACCTCTCCTGTGATGAGGTTTTTATTTCTTCCAATGGTTGAGGAAAGTAAAATCGGACCTGTTGCCCCGACGCACAACAAATCATCAATATTCATGATCAACGCATCCTGAGCAATCCCTTTCCAAACACGGATGTCACCAGTTTTTTTCCAATACATGTAGGCAAGAGAAGATTTGGTGCCCGCACCATCCGCGTGCATGATACAGCAATAGTCCTCATCTCCTGTAAGGTAATCGGGAACAATTTTGCAAAATGCTTGAGGAAATAATCCCTTGTCTACTTTTTTGATGGCCTTGTGCACGTCTTCTTTTCCTGCAGAAACGCCTCTTGATTGGTATCGATTGTCTGACATATTTTGACTTGTGACGACAAAGTTAGAAAATTGAATGGTCTTGGTGCTTTTGAGGCTTATAAAAGTTATTTCACCTCCTCGTAAAGAAGCTGAACTTCTGGATCAATCTCTATCCTTTCAATCTGCTCCTTGTACATCTTTTTAAATCTTGTTTGATGGTCGTTGATTTCTATCAATTCGTTGAGGCGGGTCCCATTATCAAAGTATATGCGTATCGGAAGCTTAATGTCAAAAGGAAGATCTCTTTGGCTGATACTCATGGCGAGGCTATTTTCGTGAACTTCCGATTCAATATTTAATTTTGGATGTCCTCGATGAAAGAGCCATTGGTCAAAAAACCATTGCAGGTCTTTACCAGAAACTTGTTCGGCAACTTTCTGAAAATCTTTGGTGTCGGCATTGGATAGTCTATATTTTTGGTAGTATTTACGAATGGTTTGATGAAAGTATTCATCTCCAAGCTCGTTTCTAAGCATATGCAGTACCCAACCACCCTTTTGATAGCTATTCGGGTTCAATAAGTCCATCAAGCTATTGTAGGCTGTATCAACGACAGGACTTTTGTAGCGTTTCTCAAAGGCAATAATCGTTTTTCGTTCTTTTTTGAGTCGATCGCGAAATGCAGACACACCTTTGGTTTGTTCAAAATAGACATTAGTAAGATAAGTAGCAAAGCCTTCACTGAGCCATAGATGGCACCAATCTTTTTCAGTAGCCGAGTTACCAAACCATTGATGTACAATTTCATGGGCGATTAATGCTTCAGAAGCTCTTGTACCATCAAGAGCGTCTTCATCATAAAAAATGCAAGCGGCATTTTCCATCCCACCAAACCTGGTGGTAGATTGGACATTGTCCAGTTTTTCGTATTCGTATGGGGCAATATAATTTATGTAGAATTCCAAAATGGAAGGGGCAAGTGCAAGGTCATGTAATGCCTCTTTTTTGTGCTTCGGATAGACACAACTGTTCACTTTTTTTCCGTCAATAATCCCGGATTCTTCAATGTGCATATCTGCAACTCCAATCACCATCACCTTTGTGGGTAAGGAAATGCTTGAGCTATAATGATAAGTTTTATTAGTCTTGCTTTTTTTGATAGACATGCGCTGTCCATTGGCCACTACTTCATAATGTTTGGGGGCATGAACAATGAATTCTACTGTAGCCTTATCTGATAAATGGTCATTACAGGCGAACCAATTCTGTGCTCGATTGGGCCAATTGTCTCCAAAAAATGTCCTGGAGCCGTATTTATTTTTTCCAATAATTAATCCATCCTTTGGGATGCCTTTAAATGAGAGCTTAAGACTTTGTTCTTTGGATTGGGAGCCATCTGATGTGACGTAAATGCTGTCATTTTGATGATTAAAGGTGGCTTTCTGACCATTTAGCTGAAGGGATTCAATCTGCATGCCCTTGTGAGAACGGTCATAAGAAGCAAGATTTAATATAATGGGTTTGTTTGTGTCCACATGAGCAAACTCAATAAGCTCATCCACTTTAATCTCATCCGTTTCATCGGAAACAAAGATTTCTATGCGATAATGCTTAACATCCAGTTGTGGAATCTGAGAAAAGCTCAGAAAAGTCTCTATAACAAAACAAAAGAGAATGATTCTTTGAGGTTTCATATGGTAAATTTACTTGAATCCTCTTTTCTTTTTGATGTTTTCGTATGCTTCTTGAATTTTCATGAATTTCTCTTGAGCTCCTTTTTGGTATTCTTCTCCCATTGATGCTACTTTATCGGGGTGATGAGCAATGGCCATTTTTCGATAAGCTTTCTTTACCTCATCATCCGTAGCTGAGGCATCCACACCCAATATTTTGTAATCCGAATGAACATCGCGATAAAACATGTTCTTCAAACTCTCAAAGTCTTTTTGTGAAACACCGAGCTTTTGAGCAATGCTCTGAATGACCCTCATTTCACTCTCTGCCACATCTCCATCGGCCTTCGCAATTCCAAACATATAATGCACAAACTGAACGCGAACTTCCGCAGGCATTTTGGTTCGAATATCATTACAAATGCGATCAATAGGGATCTCTTTGGCATCCAAAAATCGTTTTAATACCTGAAGGTGTTCTCTATTGAATTGATTTCCAAATTGTTGTGAAAAGAAATTCTTAACGTAGTCAAGTTCTGCTTTTAATACCTTTCCATCGGCTTTCATGACGGCAGCAGAAAGGGCCATCAGCATTGTAGCAACATTGGACATCGATGCCCTTTGCTGATAAAATTCAAAAAAATCTTGACTCGACCTTCGTCGACCTCCTCTGCTTACATTGCCCTCAAATAATGAGGCTACTAAAAAAGCCAAAATGGCCAATCCAATTCTTTTGGTAGCGAAATAAACGAGAATTGCAATGACCCATTTCATAAAGAGGATTTTGATTTAAGTAAAACAGGGGCCGAAGCCCCTGTTACAAATTTAAGCGATTTGCTCAATATTACGTTCTATAAAGCTATTCAAGGCTTCACCTTTAAGCATGCCCTGACCTAAGAGTGCAAGATCTGTAAGCTGTTTAACCATTGCTTTTTGATCTTTGTCTTTTTTCTCAAGCAAGCTGCCAATTTTTGGGTGATTCGCATTAACAACTACATGGTGCATTTCTGGAAATGCGCCATACATTCCACCCCCACCTACACGCTGCTGCTCCATCATTCTTCTCATGAACTCAGGCTGAGTTACAATAATGGGGGCTTCATCCTCAGACATAGACTCGAACTGAACCATGAACTTCTCTTTATTGAGTGTTTCTTCAAAAATAGGCTTTAGCTTTTCCTCGTCTTCTTTGGAAAGCTTTGATGGGATGTCTTCATCTTTCTTAATCAGCTTATCCAAAGAGTCTGAATCAACTCTTGTAAATGAAACATTTTCGAATGTAGTTTCAAGCTTTTGCAACCAATGTGACATCAGTGGTCCGTCTAAGTGAAGTACGTCATATCCTCGGTCTTTTGCTTTTTTGACAAAGGAATATTGCTCTTCTTCATTGCTTGTATATAAACAAACTACTTTACCGTCTTTATCGGTTTGTAAGGCTTTCACTTTTTCTTTGTACTCTTCGATGGTAAAGAAATCTCCCTCAGTATTTTTTAGTAAGGCAAAATCTTTTGCTTTACCGGCAAATTTTTCATCTGAAAGCATTCCGTACTGAACAAAAATTTGAAGATCATTCCACTTTTCTTCGAAATCTTTACGTTCTTTTTTGAACATCCCAGAAAGCTTATCGGCCACTTTTTTGGTGATGTGAGAAGAAATCTTCTTTACATTTCCATCACTTTGCAAGTAAGACCTTGAAACATTCAGTGGAATATCTGGAGAATCAATTACCCCGTGCAGTAGTGTCAAAAATTCAGGAACAATTTCTTCAACGTTATCGGTAATAAAAACCTGATTTGAATACAAGTTGATCTTGTTTTTTTGGATTTCCACATTCTCTTTGATCTTTGGAAAATAGAGAATACCCGTTAGATTAAATGGATAATCAACGTTGAGATGAATATGAAAAAGCGGTTGATCAAATGTCATAGGATAGAGCTCTCTATAAAAAGAAGAGTAGTCTTCATCCTTTAAATCTTTTGGTTTTTTAGTCCAAGCTGGAGCTGTATTGTTAATATAGTTAGGAACATCTACAGCAACTCTTTTTACTTTTCCGTCTTCATCTTTTTCTCCTTCTGGAGAATCAATATATTCTGTTTTTGTTCCAAATAAAATGGAAACAGGTAAAAATTTGCAGTACTTGTTTAAAATACCTTCAATACGTTCCTTTTCCAAAAACTCTTTTGAATCTTTGGTAATGTGAAGTACGATTTCAGTTCCTCTTTCAGCTTTGTCAATTTCAGTAATGGTAAATTCTGGATCTCCATTGGATTCCCACTGAACCGCTTTTGCACCTTTAGTATGTGATAAGGTTTTGATTTGAACTTTATCCGCAACCATAAAGGCTGAATAGAATCCCAAACCAAAGTGCCCAATGATTTGCTCAGCGCCTTCTTTACCTTCATATTTTTTTACAAATTCTTCAGCACCTGAAAATGCAATTTGGTTGATATATTTATCAATTTCATCCGCAGTCATTCCAATACCGTTGTCCTTAATGGTAATGGTCTTTTTCTTTTTGTCAAGAATCACCTCAACCTGAAGGTCTCCGACTTCTCCTTTAAATTCACCATTTGAAGAGAAGAACTTCAACTTTTGTGATGCATCAACGGCATTTGAAACCAGCTCACGAAGAAAAATTTCGTGATCAGAGTATAGAAACTTTTTGATAATCGGAAAGATGTTTTCCGTTTGTACATTAATATTTCCAGTTTTCATAAATTATTTTTTTCTTTTCCGTGTCAAGAGTAATGCCAATCTAAAAAATATGACACTTTGTCGCAATTACAAGTAATATTTTGTCAAATGGAGGAAATTCTGACGTCAAAACTCTTATTTTTGCCTACATGTCATTAGTGGATTTTATCCTTCCGGTATTCGTTCTTTTGGGGTTATTTTGGTCTATTTCCAAGCTGGATTTTTTTAAAAATGGTCCTTTTTCTACCCGGAGTTTACAGCTTGCTTTTTTTCTGAGGATTGCTATGGGATTTGGTCTTTTTTTGATTTATTCATACCATTATCCTTCTCGTCAAGATGCGGACACTTTCAAGTATTTTGATGATAGCCAGTACATGTATGATGCCTTTTGGACAAACCCTGGGGATTATTTTAAAATGCTTTTTGGGATCAATTGTAACACCGAATATTTCAATACAGAATATTTCAATAACATGTCAAATTGGGTGAGGTCATATGATAATGGTTTGTTTAACGATAACCGCTTAATGATTAGAGTCAACGCATTTTTAAGGATATTTTCATTTGGCAATTATCATGTCCATAGCATCATTTTGGCTTTTTTGGCATTCATGGGTTCATTTTCACTTTCAAAGCTGTTTTTTGAGGTGTCTCGTTCGAAGGTATTGACTTATGTCGCTGTGTTTTTGGTCCCTTCGCTTGTTTTTTGGAGCTCTGGAATTCTCAAGGAGGCAGTGCTGTTAGCCGCCTTGGGATTTTTTGCGTATCATTTTTATCAGCTATTTGACTCGAACAGAACATGGAAAAACTATGTCATGCTTTTTCTGATGTCCTGTGTTTTAATCGTATTAAAGCTTTACGTTTTTATGGCTTTTTTCCCGGCCATAATTATTTGGTTGGTAGTTTCAAAGTGGAGAAGGAGCTTATGGGTTTATCTCCTCATGTATATTTTATTTATTGCTATTGCCACCTTAATTGGAGAGATCAATCCGCGTTACGATTTCGTGAATTTAATCGTCGATAAACAAAAACAATTCATTCGACTTGCTGATTTTTATCCCGTCAATAGTAGATTTGATTTGGAGGTTTTGACCTATGAGTTTTGGTCTTTACTTTTATCGAGCCCAGAGGCCATTTTTAATGTATTTACTAAGCCTTGGCCGAATGAATTAAATAGCATCTTATACATACCGTCTTTCATTGAAAACGCGGTAATTCTTTTGTTACTCGTAACAACTTTTGTCTACAGGAAAGCGTTGAAAGTAAAGGAGTGGGATTTTGTCATTTTTTGTCTGTCATTTTGTATCATTCTCTATACAGTTATTGGATTAACGACACCTATAACGGGAGCCATTGTAAGGTACAAAATACCAGCTATTCCTTTTTTGATGATGGCGGTATTCATGTTGATAGATTTCGATAAAATACCCATTAGGTTTACCCAAAATAAATTGTCACGATGGATCAATACATTTTTATAACAGGAGCGAGTTCAGGATTTGGGGAGGCAAGCGCTGAGCTATTTGCAAGTAAAGGTTACCCCCTTATATTAATGGCTCGAAGAGAAGAACGGTTAGCCGAGCTGAAAGAGAAACTTTCGAATCAAGTAGAGGTGATTACACTTACATGTGATGTCCGAAATGAAGAATCTGTTAATAACACAATTGGAGCATTAGACCCTGGTGTATTAGCGAAAATTGGATTGTTAGTAAATAATGCTGGTTTGGCGGTTGGTAAAGGTCCAATCGATGAAGGAATCACAGATGATTGGGAACGAATGATAGATACAAATCTCAAAGGTCTCTTGTACGTCACTAAGGCAATAGTGCCTTTTTTTAAAGCCAATCGTAAAGGGCATATTATTAATATTGCCAGTATCGCGGGCAAAGAGGTTTATCCAGGTGGAAATGTATACTGTGCTACAAAACATGCTGTCGATGCGCTATCAAGAGCGATGAGAATTGATTTGGTATCTCATGGAATCAAGGTGAGTAATCTTGCTCCTGGAGCAGCAGAAACAGAATTTTCCCTAGTTAGGTTCAAGGGTGATATGGAAACCGCTAATCGTGTTTATGACGGCTATGATCCGCTAGTTGCCTCTGATATAGCTGATACCATTTGGTTTTTGTTCTCAAGACCAGCTCATGTAAATATCAATGACATTACCATTATGGCGAGTGCGCAAGCTTCAGCAACTATTTTCTCTAAGTAAAAGGTACAATTAGTTAAAATAGATATTTCCGTCTGCTTTCAAGGATAGGACTAGATTTTCTTCTCGAATCATCTTCTTCAGGTGCTTACTTTTGATGCTGCCTGAATAATATATCGATTGAATGTCTTCTCCTTCATTAATTTCAAAGCTTTTCTGAGTGCGTGTTTTTGCACTCATAAATCCATCTTCACCGATAATAACACTATCTAACTTTACTCTTCTAGAATTTTTCCAGAATGGCATGCTTTGAGGCGCATAGATGTCAACTTCATTATCTTC
>WTIB01000048.1:0-3746 GCA_011522905.1 Crocinitomicaceae bacterium
AATTAAAGTATTAAAAATACGACTTTCATCTCGAGGCTATAGGAAGAAAGTCGAGCGGTAAAGAGCAGTTTTATGTTGTTAAAATTGTGAATGGAGAAAAGGAAGAATATAATTATTATGATGCCAGTAAATTTTTACTTTCAAAGAAAACGAGCATTGAAAGTTCACCTGATGGTGGTACTGTAGAAAATACTGTGGAATATGGTGATTATAAGAATGTCAATGGTTTTCTTATCCCACACTCACAGAATATGTCTATCGGGCAAATGAGTTTTTCTGGAACTATTTCAAGTTTTGAATTTAATTCGGAGCTGGATTTTTCGGAGTTCAAGAAAAAATAATTAATTGATAAAAGCTGCATTTTTCCTTCTAATACTTGTATGTCAATGCAGTATTTGGTTTTCAAATATTCAGTCTAAAACTGAGTTTGTTCGGGTTGTTTTTAACTCTAATGCCTCTTACGAAGCTACAATTATATGGAATCAGTATAGTGGTGAATTTAGGGGACTATATTTGGATACTGCGCCTCCAAAAGAAAATATCAATATTGAAGTCATCTTTAATGTCCAAAATTTCGATATCAGCTCTAATAGATACAAAGGAATGAATAACCATATCATTCGCTTAAAAAAGCTAAAGCCAAATGAAAAATATTTCTTTGTACTGATTGATAGTGATGGAAACAGCCGCACTTATCATTTTAGTACTGTTAGTAATCAAGCTTCAGACTCCCTTGCTTTTATCGCAGGTGGTGATTCTAGAGATATTAGAAAAACGAGAATTAAAGCAAACCAGATGGTCAGCAAGCTAAAAGCTCATGCCGTATTGTTTAATGGAGACTTCACAGGTATTGATACTGAAAAGCAATGGAAAGAGTGGTTTATGGATTGGGAGTCTAGCATAAGCAGTGATGGAAGAATTACGCCAATGGTGGTTACAAGAGGAAATCATGAATTAGGCAATAAAGTAATGGTTAAGCTCTTTGATGTTCCACATTCAAAAGTTTTTTACTCTACAACTTTTGGAGGCGACTTATTAAACATTGTGTCTTTAAATTCTGAAATTTGGAAGTTCGGAGCACAAAAATTATTTCTTCGTAAAACCCTAAAGGAACATCAGGATTTTTATTGGCAAATACCACAATACCATCGCCCTGTTAGGGCTCATGTTAAAGCCAAAAAAGAAATGAATACTCAGTACAAAAATTTCGTTCCGGAGTTTGAAAAGTATAAAAATGTAAGACTATGTCTTGAAAACGACTCACATACCTGTAAGATAACCTGGCCCATTGTAAGCGATCAAACTGAAAATGCAGACGAAGGATTTATCAGAAATGATAGTATAGGTATTGTATATGCAGGAGAAGGGTGTTGGGGTGCACCATTAAGGACTGCTGATGATAAAAAGTCTTGGACTCGCGATGCAGAGGCGGTAAACCAGTTTAATCTCATTTTTGTTTCTAAAGAAAAAATAGAGCTTCGAACGGTCTTATATGAAAACGTAGATGAAATCATAGAGAATTCGGAAAATACAAGATTTCAGTTACCAAGTAATTTAAAGCTCTGGGGACCAAATCACGGAACATTAGTCGAAATATATCCGAGAAGATAAAATGATTTTATCATTTGATTGATATAAATCAATATCTTTGTTTTATGGGTGATTTTATTGTTTCGGCACGAAAATATAGGCCTCAAACCTTTGATACGGTTGTTGGTCAAAAATCGATTACTGATACGTTAAAAAACGCCATAAAAAGTGAGCATTTAGCTCAGGCATTCTTATTTTGTGGTTCACGAGGGGTAGGTAAAACCACCACCGCCCGAATTTTAGCCAAAACAATCAATTGTTTTAATCGATCTGACCAAATTGAAGCCTGTGATTCATGTGATTCGTGTGAAAGCTTTAATTCCAGTGCTTCACTTAACATATATGAGCTTGATGCTGCTTCGAATAATAGCGTTGAGGATATCCGTTCACTCATTGAACAGGTCAGAATCCCCCCTCAATTAGGAGATTATAAGGTATATATTATTGACGAGGTTCATATGCTTTCAAATAATGCATTTAATGCCTTTCTGAAAACCCTCGAAGAACCCCCCAAACATGCCATTTTTATTCTTGCAACAACAGAAAAGCATAAAATTATTCCAACCATTCTTTCAAGATGCCAAATATTTGATTTTTCGAGAATCAGCGTAAAAGATATTGGAGGCCATCTTCTTGATATTGCTCAAAAAGAAAAGGTTGAGGCTGAACCTGAAGCCCTTCACATGATTGCAACTAAAGCCGATGGAGCACTTCGCGATGCGCTTTCTGTTTTTGATCAAATGGTGACATTTTCAGGAAATAAAATTACTTACAAGGATGTCATCAATAATCTGCACATCTTAGATTACGATTATTTTTTCAAATTCATCGATTTTGCCGATAAGGAAGATATCCCTTCTAGCCTATTGCTATATAATGAAGTCGTGGAGAGTGGATTTGATTCTCATCACTTTATCGGGGGACTTTCAAGTCATTACAGAAACCTTTTGGTATGTAAAAATCCTAAATCAGTAGAATTATTAGAAGTGCCTGACACTATAAAAGAAAGATATATTGAGCAGGCAAAAGCCGTAGATTCTTTATTAATTATGAGGGCATTAAACGCCTTAAGTAAGGCTGACGTAGCTTACAAGGCATCGAAAAATCAGCGACTGCTGGTAGAGGTTTGCCTCATGGAGCTCTGTTCATTAAAACAAGAGCAAGAAAAAAAAAAACCTTAACTGAACATATTGATTTACTTCCTTTTCCAAGTCAATCGTTAAGAGAAAAGTCTCCCATTAAGGAACGTCGAGAAGTAAAAAGCATTCCCGAAGAAAAACCCAAGCCCAAACATGTACCTATTAAAAAGGCGAGCTTGGAAACAGAGCACCTTTCGATTAAACAAATTCTTGAAAAAGAAAAAGAGGCAAAAGAAAAAAAGGATGTTGTTCTTCCGAGGGACAAAGTGGATACTCAAAAAGTTCTCGTCTTATGGCGTCAATATGCATATATAATGAAAGATAAAGGGATGGAAACCTATTACAATGCCCTTATAAAAAGAGAACCCGTTTTTGAGAATAAGGAGAAAATCAAAATCATTGTGGACAATCCCATTCAAATAGAGGTGATTAAACCTAACCTTAATGAATTGATTAACTTTTTGAGAGAAAAACTAAATAATCATTTTATTGAAGTCGAAGTTGAGCTTTCAGAAGCTCCTGAAGAGGAAGTAAAATTCTTAAATGGAAAGGATAAATTTGAGGCAATGGCGGAAAAGAATCCAAAACTGATTACCTTAAAAAACTTATTTAAGTTAGATATCGATTATTAATGATTGTTCCACATCCAAATTTTTCAATTGTATATCATTCCAATGAACAACGAAAAGAAATCGAGGATTTCATAAGAAAAGTAGAAGGCCATACACCTACTCTGCAATTCAAAACCTCAGGGTCAACTGGTGAACCAAAATATATAGAACATTCAAAATCCGCAATAGAAATATCGGCAAAGAAAACAATTGGCTATTTTCAACTCAAAGAAAACGAAAGTGCTGCGCTATGTCTATCTGTAAAACATATTGCAGGAGCAATGATGGTAATTAGGTCTATGATTGCAGGATTAACTTTACACGTTCTACCCGTATCAAAAACAGCAGTCGATTTCTTAGAAGCTAAAATGAATTTTCTTGCACTTGTCCCAATGCAACTTCAACA
>WTIB01000048.1:3846-8242 GCA_011522905.1 Crocinitomicaceae bacterium
CTGAAAATGATGTTCTACATATCGACTATCCTGAAATTATAAATAAGAAAATAATCACGAATGATCGCATTGAGCTTCTATCCAATTCATCATTTCGCTGGCTTGGAAGAGTCGATTTTGTAATCAATTCCGCTGGATATAAAATTTCACCAGAGATATTGGAAGAAAAGATTAATACAATCTTTAAAAGTGAATGCATAGCGACAGGAATCGAAGATGATACTTTTGGAGAAGTGATTGGACTGATTTTTAAGGGTAAAGCACCTGAAAACATAAATAAAAAAAGGTTTTCAAAAATCTTACACCCTTATGAAATACCGAAGTTATTTACCGAATTAGAGACTTTTGCTATCACTCAAAATGGTAAATTGGATCGAAAAAAAACAGCTTTAAAAACCAAAGATTGTGTCTGGAAAAAAATATTATAAAATCCTGAATCTTCCAGAAGGAGCATCAAAATCACAAATCAAAAAAAGCTATCGGGCATTGGTTAAAATTTATCATCCAGATGTTAATGATGATCCAAAAGCTCAGAAAAAATTTATAGAGATTACCGAAGCATATGAAGCCTTATTAGACCCAAGGGCAAAAAAAGAAGCAAAACCTAAATCAAGAAATAAAGCGAGGACTGAAAAGTGGAAGAAATACAAGGAAGAAAGCAAAAGAAGATATGAAGAAAGAGAATTGAAAAAGAAGCAAGAGATTCAAGAGTTTTACAGGAGTCTAAGAAGTGGTTGGAGGAGAAATTGGATTAAAATTAATGTAGCCCTAGGTCTTCTCATATCTATTCTCATGACTCTAGATCAATTTGCCATCCCGACAAAAGAAACCTTACATATTATTCATTTAAAAAATTACTCAGAGCATAATTCAATTACAACCAATTTAGGAGAATTCACACTTCAGGAAGGTCATGTATCCATTCGTAAAAAACCCATGCTTACCTTGTTTACCACCCCATACTTGAAGCACGCTTTGTATGTCACTTATCAAGACGAAGGAACTCTTAGAAAGGAAAAAATATCGTATTCGCCAAATGGACCAAGCTTTTATTGGGGTTATAGTATTGTTTTGTCGGTTTCATTATTACCCTTAGTGTTTTTTCTGTTTTTTAGAAGAAATAACGGTTGGTTTGTTTTTGGTCACTATGCAATTCTCATTGTGACGACTCCTTGGTTGATCTATTTTTTAGTGCAACATCCAAATATTATTCATATTGTTACATTTGATTTGCTGTAAAATGACAAGAAAAGAAAAAGCTCAATTCATTATTCAAGAACTGGAAAAATTATATCCTGAAACACCTGTTCCTCTCGATCATAAAGATCCTTACACTTTATTAATCGCAGTGCTATTATCAGCTCAGTGCACCGATGAACGGGTAAACAAAATCACACCTGCATTATTTAAACTTGCTGACAACCCATATGATATGAGTCAACAGGATGTGGATGACATTCGAATCATTATTCGGCCTTGTGGATTATCCCCAAGAAAATCCAAGGCAATTCATGAACTTTCGAAAATTCTTGTTGATAAATACAATGGGGAAATACCCCAGGAGCTCCATTTATTGGAGGAATTACCAGGAGTTGGACATAAAACTGCTTCGGTCGTTGTCTCACAAGCATTTGGTATACCCGCTTTTCCTGTGGATACTCATATTCATCGACTTCTAAAGAGGTGGGGAATAACGAAAGGAAAAAATGTAGTTCAAACAGAAAACGATGCAAAAAAAGTATTTCCAAAAAACATTTGGAACAAATTGCATCTTCAAATCATTTTTTATGGAAGAGAATATTCACCTGCAAGGAGTCCAAAATATGAAATTGATTTTATCACAAGACAAATTGGAACCAAAGCTGCGCTTATGGAATTAAAGTGAATTAACAATTGTTGATAACCCTTCTTAACATTATTTGAAAAATATAATTTTAAATGATTGGCTTTGAGAATGACTTATCCCTATATTTGTTATATGGATTCATCAGACAAAAGAAAACCAATTTCAAGAGTAAAATCAACACCTAATTTATCAAAGGAAGTAGGTAAATTACCCCCACAATCAATTGATGTTGAGCAAGTTGTGCTTGGAGCCATGATGCTCGAAAAGGATGCTGTGAATGATACCATAGACATTTTAAACCGAGATAGTTTTTATGATCCCAAACACCAATATATATTCAATGCTATATTGGAACTTTTCGCGAATACAAAACCCATTGACCTTGTAACGGTAACCTCAAAACTTCAAAAAAATGGAGAGCTCGAGGCTGCAGGTGGAGCGGCATATATTTCATCACTAACTAACCGTGTAGCATCCTCTGCCCATATTCAGTATCATGCAAGAATTATTTCTGAAAAATTCATTAAAAGAGAGCTGATTAGAGTAAGTAGTGAAATTATTCGAGATTCTTACAACGAAACAAAAGACGTTTTTGATTTATTAAATAGTGCAGAATCCAATTTATTCAAAATTGCAGAAAATAATATGAGTAAGCAGGCTTCTAGTATGCAAAATGTTGTTCGAGAAGCGATTGAGGAAATTGAAAAAGCGGCACAAAATTCTGATGGTATATCTGGAGTACCAACTGGTTTTCATGACCTTGATAAGATTACAGCAGGTTGGCAAAAGTCAGACATGATTGTATTGGCTGGAAGACCAGGTATGGGTAAAACTGCATTTGTTTTATCCATGGCAAGAAATGTAGCTGTTGATTATAATATGGGTGTTGCGGTATTTTCGCTTGAAATGTCCTGTGTACAATTGGTAAAAAGATTAATGGCCAGTGAGGCAAGATTACCAGGAGAGAAATTGAGAAGAGGTAATCTGAGAGATGATGAATTTCAGCAATTACATTCCAGAATTAAAAAGCTATCTACTGCTCCACTTTATATTGATGATACACCTGGTCTAAGTATTTTTGATTTTAGGGCAAAATGTAGAAGATTGAAGTCACAATTCAATGTGGAATTAATCATTATTGATTACCTACAATTAATGTCGGCTAAGGATGGCAAAAATAATGGAAATAGAGAGCAAGAAATTTCCACGATATCTCGTTCTATAAAGGAAATTGCCAAGGAATTAAATGTACCAATCATTGCTTTAGCCCAGCTTAGCAGATCTGTTGAGCAAAGAGGTGGTGATAAAAAGCCAATCCTTTCGGATCTTAGAGAATCAGGTGCAATAGAACAAGATGCTGATATCGTTTCTTTTATTTATCGTCCTGAATATTATGGGTTTATTGAGGATCCAGATTCCGGTGATTCGAATCAAGGAGTTGGAGAAATTATTATCGCAAAGCATCGAAATGGAGCACAAGGAAATGTTAGACTTCGTTTTATCAGTGAATATGCACGATTTGACAACTTAAATGTATTCCCCGAATACGAAACACCTCATAGTGACCTTAGAACAAGCTCATTAAAACCTGAATCAGGCACATTTACCATTCCAAGTAAGATGAACGACACTGACAAGGAAAATGATAAGGGTGATTTTGATTCTAGTGGAGTTGATCAAAATCCATTTTAAAATGCTCCGATTTCTGGCATTATCTATTTTTTTAAGTTTCTCATTATTGGGGTATTCAACTCAGATTTTAATCCAAATGGATGAAAGTCAAAAAAACCATCTCAAAGCATACGGAATCGCATATTGGGCCATTGACCATGACATTACCATTGAGTGGCTATTAAATTATCGCGGAGGATCCTTCTTGATTCCTCATCTAAAAAGTATAGAGGAAGAAATGGTAATTAGAGGTGTTTCCTATGAAATTAAAACGGATGGACAGATCAATCAAATAAAAAGAGAGATTGGTAACCCTGAAATAAATATGGAGGTGATTCAATTAGAAAAAGCACCAAAAATTGCCGTTTATACACCACCTAACAAACAACCTTGGGATGATGCTGTGACAATGGTATTGGAATATGCTGAAATTCCCTATGATAAAATTTATGATTCAGCCATTGTTATGGGCAAATTACCGGAATATGACTGGCTCCATTTGCATCATGAAGACTTTACAGGTCAATATGGTAAGTTTTATCGTTCGGCTCGATATCAGAAATGGTATCAGGACCAAATCGACGTTGCTGAGGGAAATGCTAAAATGTTGGGTTATTCAAAGGTTTCTAAACTAAAGTTAGCTGTTGCTGTGAATATCAAGAATTTCGTTGTTGGTGGTGGATTTGTTTTTACAATGTGTAGTGGTACGGATAGTTTTGATATTGCATTAGCGGCAGAAAATACCGACATATGTGAAAGTGTATTTGATGGCGATCCATCTAGCCCTAATAGTGATGCTCAACTAGATTTCAGTAAAACTTTCGCATTTAAGGATTTTAAATTAGATAAAAATCCAATGGTATATGAATATTCTAATAT
>WTIB01000210.1 GCA_011522905.1 Crocinitomicaceae bacterium
TTAGGCACCATGGATTTATCTTTATATGAATTGGTCGCAGCACAATGTATTTTTGCCAACAACGGAGTATATACAAAACCGACAATCATTGAGAGAATTGAGGATAGAAATGGACGTGTGATTTATAATGCAGAGCAAGAAACCGAGCAGGTAATTAATTCAAGCGTAGCCTATGAAATATTAAATTTAATGAGGGGCGTGGTTCAGCGCGGCACCGGTGCGAGCTTAAGAGGAAGCTATAATCCATGGGGCGGAATTACTCATCCTACTGCTGGAAAAACCGGAACAACGCAAGGTAACGCGGTCGGTTTATTTATGGGTATAACACCCGATCTTGTCACGGGAGTTAGTACTGGAGGTATGTTTAAAGAAATTGCTTTTGAGTTTACAAGTGATGGGCAAGGAGCCAGAATGGCACTTCCTATTTACGGTTACTATATGCAAAAAATTTATGCGGATAAAGGGATAAAAATCAGTACTGAAGACTTCATGAAGCCTTCCGATTATATTCCTGAAAGATTTCAGTGTGATGAAGATTTGCTTCTACCTGATGAAAACAATACAGAATTTGGTGAATTTTAAAATATGAATAAAGTAGTAGAAAGTGTAGAGCAAGCAGTTGATGGAATAAAAAGCAACATGACCTTAATGCTTGGAGGGTTTGGTTTATGTGGAATTCCAGAAAACTCAATAGCACAATTGGTAAAAAGCGGCGTCAAAGACCTTACCTGCATCAGTAATAATGCGGGTGTAGATGATTTTGGTTTGGGTCTTTTACTCCAAAACAAACAAATTAAAAAAATGATCAGCTCATACGTCGGAGAAAATGATGAATTCGAACGTCAAATGCTTTCAGGGGAGCTTGAGGTTGACCTTATTCCACAAGGCAGCTTAGCAGAACGATGTCGTGCTGGAGGTGCGGGTATTCCAGCATTTTATACTCCCGCAGGTTATGGTACTGAAGTTGCGGTAGGTAAAGAAGTAAGAGAGTTTAACGGTAAGCCACACATTCTAGAAAGTGCTTTATATGCCGATTTCGCCATCGTGAAGGCATGGAAGGGAGATACTGAAGGAAATCTGGTTTATAAAGCTACTGCTCGAAACTTTAACCCTATGATGGCTATGGCCGGTAAGATTACAATCGCCGAGGTAGAGCATTTGGTGCCTGCCGGCGAGCTCGATCCAAATGAAATACATACGCCTGGAATTTTTGTACAACGGATTTTTCAAGGTCAACATTTCGAAAAAAGAATAGAACAAAGAACAACTAGAAGCAGATAATATGGGATTAGATAAAAACGGAATTGCACAGCGAATTGCACAAGAATTAAGGGATGGCTGGTATGTAAATTTAGGTATTGGTATTCCGACGCTTGTTGCAAATTATATTCCAGAGGGAATTGAAGTAGAGTTTCAGTCTGAAAATGGTGTTTTAGGGATGGGTCCATTTCCTTTTGAGGGAGAAGAGGACGCAGATCTTATAAATGCAGGAAAGCAAACCATTACTACCATGAAGGGAGCTTCCTTTTTTGATTCTGCAACTTCATTTTCCATGATTAGAGGACAGCATGTTCAGCTCACGGTTCTTGGCGCAATGGAGGTTTCAGAAAATGGGGATATCGCCAATTGGAAAATTCCAGGTAAAATGGTTAAAGGTATGGGGGGAGCGATGGATCTAGTGGCTTCTGCCGATAATATAATTGTGGCAATGATGCACAGTAATCGTGCAGGTGTATCGAAACTACTTAAAAAATGTTCGCTTCCATTAACAGGGGTGGCCTGTGTCAAAAAAGTGGTCACAGATTTGGCTGTTCTTGAAATTAAGGATGGTGCTTTTCATTTGCTTGAACGTGCACCGGGAGTATCTGTAGAAGAAATTCAATCAAAGACTGAAGGAAATTTAATTGTTTCTGGAGATGTGCCAGAAATGAATATATAAATCAAATGATTACAGACCATAAATACACTACTGCATTGTTTGCAGCCACTGATGCATCAAAAACCATCATGGATATTTATGAAAATGAATTCGATACCATTATCAAAGCTGATGGCTCTCCTTTAACAAAAGCCGACCTTGCCTCTACTCAGATCATACATAAACACTTAGAGCCACTTAATATTCCCATTACAGGAGAAGAAACTGAAAAAATGCCTTTTGCAGAACGCAAAAAATGGATCGAGTGTTGGTGCATCGATCCGCTTGATGGAACTAAAGAATTCATTAATAGAAATGGGGAATTTGCAGTCAATATTGCTCTTTTACGAAAGGGTAAGCCTGTTTTTGGTGTTATTGCATCACCTGTACAAAAATTAATCTTTGCTGGGGGAAAAGAAACCGGTGTGTTTAAAATTTCTTTTGATTCCATTGATAATTCAAATGATTGGGAATCTATAAATGACCCATGTAAAATAAATAACCCAATGGTCATGACCTGCTCTAGAAGCCATCATTCTGGGCCTGTTTTACAGTTTATAAATGAGCTCAAAAAGCTATCACCAACAATAAAATTTTCAAAAAAAGGTTCCTCTTTGAAATTTTTTGACCTGGCAAGTGGTACTGCTGATGCCTATCCTAGATTTGCACCGACCATGGAATGGGATATTGCAGCTGGACAAGCCATTCTTGAGGCCCTGGGAGGCTCTGTTGTTCATGCCGAAACTGGTCTTCCCTTATATTACAATAAGGAGAATTTAACCAACCCATATTTTATTGCCAAAACAAAACCCCTCTTAGCACTTTCGCCATGAGAAGTTGGTTGGGATTTATTTTTATTGCTATTATTTCTTTCGGACATGCTCAAGAAGAAAATATATTTGGCGCTCCATATTATCGCGATGCCTGGCTCAAGCCTCAATTGATTGTATATAAACCTTTCATGCCAACATTAGATTTAAAGCTGAATCTAGAGCAGGATAGTTCGTTTAAACCATCACCCACATCAAATATTGACCGTGCAAAAGGTTTTTTTCAAAAACATTTCATGGAAAATTACCTTTTTGAGGTACATGAAGGAAATGTTAACCTTTTTGTCTCTCCTGTCGTTAATTTTCAATTAGGTAATAATCTAGTAGGTGAAGATGAGCCTTATTTATTTCAAAACTCTCGTGGGTTTTATGTTAAAGGGTCTTTCTTGAAAAACTTTTCTTTTTGCAGTGCTTTTGTAGAAAATCAAGCTCGATTTAGTGTTTATGAAACAGATTATATTGCTCGACACGGAGAATTTTATTCAACCCTGCAACAAAATGGTGTTGTTCCTGGGGGAGGTCGTACGAAACCATTTAAGGATGGCGGCTATGATTACGCTTATGCGATTGGCTCATTTCTCTACAAACCAATCGAGTCATTGGAAATCCGTGCAGGAAATGCTCAAAAATTTATTGGTTCGGGATATCGTTCGCTACTACTATCTGACCATAGCTATCAATCACCCAATCTAGAAATAAAATTCGCATTTAATGAAAAATGGAGCTACGGCATGAGGAAAACAAGGTTGTTTAATTTAATTCGTAAACCTGAATATTCCACCGTTGAAGGATATTATCAACCCAAAGCCCATGGGCTTCATTTTTTAGAGTATAAATTCAATAATAAAGTGTCTATTGGTTTTTACGAACAGTCTATTTGGTCAATGGGAGACACGACTACCCAAAACCCAAATGCATTATTTTACTTACCCCTTCCAATGTTGGGTTTGACCCAATCCACAAATTATAACCTTTACGGTTTAAATGCTAGCGAGGTGCTTGGTAAAAAGGTTCGCTTATATCAGCAGTTTATCTTCTCTGGTTTTGAGTTGAAAAAAATGGGCTTACAATTGGGTGTACGCGTCTATGATTTAATTCCAAACTCAATGCTTCAATTAGAATACAATAAAGTTGGTGAAGAATTGTATTCTTCAATTAACCCTCGTATGAGTTTTACGCATTACAATTTACCTCTAGCACACCCTAAAGGACAAGGCTTTCATGAGTTTATTCTACGCTTAAATTATTCGTGGAAAAGAATTTATGGTGAAAGTAAATCCATTATTTTTTGGTTAAACAATTTCAATGAGAGGGATTTATTACCAGTACCCGTTTCAAGTACCACTTTTAATGATTATTTGATACACCAGCAGATAGAGCTCGGTTATAGAATTAACCCAAAAATCAACTTTTGTTTGTTCGTTCGTGGCGTATATCGAAAATTTAATGTGGAAGAAAATCAAATGCTTTTGCATTTTGGATTAAGTACAAACCTGTTTAGTAGTTATAATGATTATTAAAATAAAATACCTTTTATTGCTAAGTGCTTTAATTGTCTTTGACATCTGGAGTCAATCTGATGTCGGGTATTTAAATGGGGTTTATATTTATGGGCCTACTTCAGGTAAATGTACCGCTCATAGTTCCTCAAATGACTCCTCTCGTATAGACAAGACCGCACATTCCTCTACAAAGGAGGTAACGCCATATTCTGACCCCGCATATAAAAGGCATTATGACATTAGACCTTCAATTCGACTGAACAATGTTAAGCTTGGTTTTGCGTTGTCCAAGCTTCCAAATAAAACAATTAACCTCATCCCTTTAGTAGATTTAGGTGTTCAATACAACACAAGCTTAAATCAATTGAATCATCGAAATGGTATGGGCTTCTTACTTGAGGCAAGACCCGTTAAAAAAAGCTATGTTCGAATTGGTGGACTATTTAATTTATCCAATGCGGAAAGCCTCAATCCCGGAAACATCAATCTTACTGATATTGGCACATCGCAAAAGCTTTGGGTTATGCCCATGACTCGATTGGCTTATACACCGAATGAGGTCTTCTGTTTTCAAGCCGGTTATGACAGGAATTTTATAGGGTCTGGGAGACGCTCCCTCTTTTTAAGTGATTACGGAAAGCCCATGCCTTTTGGGCAGATAAGGGCTAAGTTTTGGCATATGGAATACAGTGTCAACTACCAGTTTTTATCGGAAAACTTCAATGGACAGAGACAGTCGAAATACATTACAAATCATCACTTAAGCTGGAACATTCTTCCCTGGTTGAATTTTGGAGTTTTTGAAGCTGTTGTGTTCCAGCCAAAAGACACCCTACTCAATCGTGGGTATGATGCAGAATACCTTAATCCTTTTGTGTTTTTCCGACCACAGGAGTATTCAATGGGGTCCTCAGATAATGTCGTAATAGGTGCGTCACTCAGCGCAACAATTAAAAGAATGACGATATACTCGCAAGTCATTATTGATGAATTCCTCCTTTCAGAAATACGGGAAAGAAGAGGCTGGTGGGCAAATAAATTTGGTGTTCAGCTCGGAGTAAAAGGTCAAATGACGAATAAACTTTCATATCGTTTTGAAGGAAATCTCGTACGACCCTACACGTTTTCGCATTTAACTCCAATGCAGGTATACGGTCATAGAAACGCTCCCCTAGCGCATCCCTATGGAAGTAATTTTGCTGAAGTTCTTACAGAATTCAATTGGTCAAACAACATCAACCCTAAGTTAAAGCTTCGATTTTTTGCCTCTTTTGGTATTCGAGGGCTCGATACAGATAGCCTAAATTATGGTTCGGACATTTATGAAAGCTATATTAATCGAGCGAATGATCTTGGTAATTATATAGGTCAAGGAACAAAACAAAGCTTTTTTATCACAAATACAAGAGCCTCTTATCCAATACTTCGCGAAGGCAGAATATATGCTTTTGCAGAGCTTCAAACACAGTACATCACAATGGATGGTTTTAAAAAACTAAACCTATTGCCTATGGTTGGTATTCGATCCTATTTGTGGAATGATTACAGAAATTATTAAATCAGTATTTGTATCTTAGAGAGCGTTATGATCAAGTCCATTCTATCTAAGCGGGGGATTTTTATTCTTTTTTCTCTATACTCACTGCTTTCTTTTTCTCAAAACATCAACGTTGGTCCATATTTACAAGATGCTGAGCCTAATTCCATTACGATTATGTGGGAAACATCCTCTGGAGAAGAGAGTACAGTAGAATGGGGAGAAACTGTAAATCTAGGAAATTCAACATCTGGAATTTTTATTACGGGAAGTGGTTTTTCAAGAATACATATCACGGCCTTATCTGGTCTTACCGCAAATACCAAATATTATTATCGCGTAATCACTAACAATACACAGAGTGATGTATTTGATTTTGTTACTCCTCCCTTACCAAATAGCGAGGCTTCTTTTAACCTTATTTCGATGAGTGATATGCAACGAGATTGGGAGCATCCTAATGTTTTTGAAGATATGATTAATGATGAAATCATCCCTTTTGTAAACAATCGTTACGGCAATGACTTGGCAACTGATCTTGCTTATGTTTTTATTCCCGGTGACCTTGTCGTAACGGGTAGCAATTATGAGTCTTGGGAAGATACTTTTTTTGACCCTGCACAACCATTATTGCAGCACGTTCCTGTATATCCGGTCGCAGGTAACCACGAACAAAACTCCGCCAATTATTTTAAATATTTTTCGCTTCCAACAAATGGGACAAATCAAAATGATTATTTAGAACATTGGTATTATAAAGATTATTCAAATGTGAGATTGATTGGCCTTGAATCAAATAGTGGCTATCGAATTCAAGAGCAGCTTGACTGGCTTCAAGGTGTGCTCGACGATGCTTGCTCGAACGAACATATAGACTTTGTTTATGCACAGCTACATCACCCCTACCACTCAGAATTATGGATTGCTGGTAATACGGACTATACAGGTGATGTCATATCAATACTTGAAGCGTTTTCGAGTGCCTGCGGCAAGCCAAGCGTTCACTTCTTTGGTCATACACACGGCTATTCTAGAGGACAAAGTAGAGATCACAATCATTTAATGGTTAATGTCGCAACTGCCGGAGGAGCAATTGATAATTGGGGTGAGTATGCACAACAAGATTACAAAGAGTTTTCTAAAAGTGACGATGATTATGGATTCGTCTTGGTCGAAGTTGAGGCAGGAAACGACCCTCAGTTTCTATTAACTCGAGTAAGTCATGGCAGCTATGAGAATGGCCTGGTAAACAATGAAATTCGGGACACAATTCGAGTGAGAAAAAACAATATTAAACCCGACAAACCAACGGGTCTGTTTCCATATCAAGATGCGCTGCTTAGTCCAGATTGTATTGTTTTTTTAGGTTCAAATTTTTCTGATGACGACAATCAGTATCAGGGTGCTGTGCATTGGCAGGTTGCAACAGATGCTGGCTTTAACGCTTTAGTATATGATGACTGGTTTCAACATGAAAATTGGTATTATGATGTTGACCTCGAGGCTGGAAACAGCTTAACAGAGAGAGAAATAAGCATCCTACAAGAAAACTCTAGCTACTATTGGAGGGTCCGATACCGAGACCTTGGCCTCGGTTGGAGTGAGTGGTCTGATGCCATAGCGTTTTCTACGTCAAACAGCCTTTTTTCTGCTAATCTTTTAATCAATCCTGGCGCAGAAGATAATGTGACAGGCTGGACTCAGGTTGAAGGGTCTTTCGAGTCCATCTCCAGTGGAGAGTGTGCTGGAAATAACGCCCACTCGGGAACACGACTATTTGCTGTTGGCGGGGTATGTAATCCAAATGCATATGGGGAGGGTTTTCAAGATATAAATGTAGACGCTTATGCCTCCATGATAGATCAAGATTCAGCCATCGTCTTTTTTGGGGGATATTTGAGTGATTATTCTGGAAGTGATGTTCCTGCTTTTCAGCTTGAATTTTATAATGCCTCGAATACACTTCTCGGATCTACTGTGAGCTACGAAAACCAAAGTCCTGAATGGACATATGTATTCGACAATATTGCTGTTCCTGCTACAACGAGAAAAATTCGGATGATCTTAACAGGAACAAGAAACGCCGGTACTGATAACGACAGTTATTTTGATGATTTATTTGTTCGTTTAAAACCAATTGGTGATGATTGTGAGCAATTGTCACTTGATGTTGAGGACAAGCCCGACCCTATAGCGATATATCCCAATCCAACTGGAGATGTTTTTTATGTAGAATCAAACACTGAACATCTCAATTTACCCCTTCTGGTATATAATCAAGAAGGAAAAATTATCGTTGAAGGATCATTAGACTCCGTTAAAAAAATGATTGACCTTTCTTCTTTTCCTTCAGGTGTATATTACATTAAG
>WTIB01000326.1 GCA_011522905.1 Crocinitomicaceae bacterium
GCCGAATAAATATAAAGCTGGAAAGGCTTGGGAAGAAACCCATGGCTTGTACGGCTGGGATTTAAGTGATGAAAGTCAGTATGAATTAACAAGGAATATTACTGTTAATCCATATACAATGACTAAGGATAATGCAGATAGGATATTGTCTGAAGGAAAGGATTTATACGCCGCAATGTGTATGCATTGCCATGGAGAGAAAGGAGATGGAAATGGCCCAATGATACAAAGTGGTGCTTATGGGGACCTAGGTGTAGTTCCTGCTTATAAATCACTAGATACTTTATCTGAAGGTAAGATATTTCATAGCATATATTATGGAAAAGGATACATGGGCGCGCATGGTTCGCTCTTGAATAAAAAAGAAATATGGACACTTGTCCACTATGTCCGTCAATTCCAAATTGATGATTATGGAAAAGAAGAAGAAGTTGTTGAAGATGATTCAGCTGATTTAGAAGAAACAACTTCAGTAGAAGAAGTACAAGTAGAAGAAGGAGATACCAAGTAATAAATAGTTGAAAATGGAATTCGAAATAACCAAAAAAGCCAAAAGAAACACCCTTTTAATTGCAAGTGGGGGATTGTTACTGACCTTAATAGGAGTAATTACAGGTCTTGACGATCATCATTTTTGGACTCGCTTTATGGCGACTGGATTAATTAATGCTTTTTACTTTTTTGCAATTGGTTTGGGTGCGCTATTTTTTCTCGCGCTCGCATATGCTACAGAAACAGGATGGTATGCGTCTATTAAAAGAGTTATCGAGGCGGTTGCTGGATTTTTGCCATATGGTATTGGCTTTTTCGGCATTGTGTTGTTGGTGATAACAATGATGGATGGTGCTCATGTTTATTCTTGGATGGATCCTGAGGTTGTGGCTCATGATGAAATCATTCAAGGTAAATCTGCCTATTTAAACAAACCATTCTTTTGGATTCGTACTATAGTTTATTTTGCCGTTTATTTAATCTTTTTGAATGGTTTTAGAAAACGATCTTTAGAGGAAGATAAAATTGGAGGAACAGAGCTCCATTTTAAAAATTATCGTCGCGGAGCACTTTTTCTAGTTTATTTTGCCGTATTCAGTTCTACATCTGCTTGGGATTGGTTAATGTCTATCGATGTCCATTGGTTCTCCACGTTATTTGGCTGGTATACATTTGCGGGAATGTGGTGCACGACGATGGTTGTATTGATATTAGTTACTCTTCACTTGAAGAAACACGGGTACCTTGAAAAAGTCAACGAATCGCATATTCACGACTTAGGAAAGTGGACATTTGCCACCTCATTTTTATGGTCGTATCTATGGTTTTCTCAGTTCATGCTTATTTGGTATGCCAATATTGGCGAGGAGGTATCCTATTATCAGATGCGAATTGAAAATTATCAATTCTTATATTTTGCAATGTTTGTGATCAATTTTGCCTTTCCAATGTTAATATTAATGTCGCGTGATGCAAAACGTCATGCGGGTATTTTGACATTTGTTGGATTGATTATTTTAGGTGGACATTGGCTAGACGTTTACATTATGGTTTCAGGAGGTTCTTTGGGATCAACTGCACATATTGGAGCACTAGAAATTGGAATGGCATTGCTAATCATGGGAGGGTTTATTTGGGTTATCCTCAGAAACCTTACCAAATCGCCATTAACCCCAGTTAATCACCCATTTTTGGATGAAAGTATCCATCACGAAATTTAATGAACCAGTAGATAAAAAGAAATGGAAAAATTAATAATTCTTATTGTCCTTGTTACCGGAGTAATTGCACTAGCACAGCTTGTTAGAGTATATGAGCTAAGCTCTAAATTAAAAAAGAAAGGAGAGCATGACGTTAATGATCGTGACAATCATTTAAATGCCAAGCTAATGCTTGGATTCATGATGTTTCAATTCCTTGGTTTCATATATCTTATGCTGACATATGGATGGACAGGTAGGGGCGAAGCTGCTTCTCTCCAGGGAATCGAGACAGACTGGTTGTTGAACCTGAACTTTGTAATTATCATTATCGTATTTTTTATTACGAACTTTTTGTTGTTTT
>WTIB01000061.1:0-6074 GCA_011522905.1 Crocinitomicaceae bacterium
CATCACACTCATCTTTTGAACAAGAAAAAAGTGCAAAGGTCAAAATTAGCCCTATGTATTTCATATCATGTTTACAAAATACGGAAATCAAAGATTTTCTGAATTTAAACGTACCCCTTATCCTTCGCCCAGCTACTCAATTGAGCTGAGTTCGGCATATCCAATTTTTTCAGGATGTTGTGACGGTGCGTTTCCACTGTCCTGTGCGAGATGAAAAGCTTTTCGGCAATCTCTTTCGATGTAAGACCTTGAGCAATGTGTTTTACGATTTCGATTTCTTTCATCGTAAGCTCCTTTTTGGCTTCTGCCGGGTCAACATTCAACAAGGAAGTAAAATACCTGTCCTTAATATCTGCCGCGATAAAGGTCTCTCCATTATGAACTGCATGAATGGCCTCAATGAGCTCGCTTTTTGAAGTATTCTTCGTTAAATATCCCTTAGCACCAATAGATAAAAACTTTTTAACGTAAGTGATATCATCGTGTAATGACAATCCGATTACCCTGGTTTTTGGAAGACTATTATTAATTTTTTCTGTTGCATCAAAACCGCTTCCCGCTCCTAAGTTGATATCCATTAAAACGATTTCAGGCTTATGCTGTAAAGACATATCGTAAGCGTCATCAACGTTATCTGCTGTACCTACAACCAGAATATCTGGAGCATCTTTTAACAATGATGACCAAGCTTCGCTGATAAGCTTGTGATCATCAACAATCAGAACTTTAATATTGGCATCCATAGAAGAGTTTTTTTACTAATTTAAGCATTCAAAGCTTCCGCACCACCAACTATCTCTAAAATTTCATTTGTAATCGCCGCTTGTCTTGCTTTATTGTAGCTCAACTTGAGTGTTTTTTGAAGCTCATTAGCATTGTCAGTTGCTTTATGCATAGCCGTCATTCTCGCACCGTGTTCCGCTGCATTTGAATCTAAGATGGCCTTGAACAGTTGGACTTTTAAGGACTTAGGAATTAAATCCTCAACTATTTCCTCTTTCGAAGGCTCAAAAATATAATCCCCTGCTTGATTGGACTCTTCATTTTCAGGCGATTGAACAGGTAAAAACTGCTCACTTTCAACGACCTGAGTTGCGGCATTAACAAAACGATTGTAAACGACACATATTTTTGAAAATTCACCCGATTTAAATAATCTCATTAGCTCTTCAGCTACTTCAGCTACATTGTCAAATGTCAAATCCGCATAGACGTCTTCTCGTGGTTCCAAATAATCATTCGTGTAATGGTAATCCGTCCGTTTAATTACATCTCTAATTTTTTTACCTAGACATAAAACGTGAACGTCATCCCCACTAAAGTCATCTTTGATGAGCTCATTGACCCTTTTGATTACATTATTATTAAATCCCCCGCACAATCCTCTATTTGAAGTAACACCGACAATGAGAACCTTTCCACTATCACGCGCTTCAGAATATGCGTTATCTGAAAGGTCAAGAGAAGCGCTTAAATTTGTAAGAATCTCCTTAAGCTTCGAAGCATAGGGTCTCATCTGAGTAATGGCATCCTGAGCTCTTTTAAGTTTTGCTGCAGAAACCATTTTCATAGCAGAAGTAATCTGCATTGTTGATCCAACAGATGAAATTCGGTTTCGTATTTCTTTTAAGTTCGCCATAAACTATGCTATTTCAAAAACAGTATTTAATATTTGCTTGCTATTTCTTTCGCCACTTTCTCAAGAACCGATGTGTTCTCATCAGTGTACTTTCCAGCTTTTAATGAAGCCATTACATCAGCGTGTTTCGCTTCTAAGAAGTCCAAATACTCTTTTTCGAAATCTTTTACCTTTTCAACAGGAACATTTTGAATCAATCCTTTTGTTCCTACATATATAATTGCAATTTGTCTTTCCACCGTAAAGGGATCTCCTTCACGTTGCTTCAAGATTTCCACATTACGTGCTCCTTTATCCAAAACAGATTTTGTTGCAGCATCTAAATCAGATCCAAACTTAGCAAACGCCTCAAGCTCCCTGTACTGTGCTTGATCAAGCTTTAATGTACCTGCCACTTTTTTCATCGATTTAATCTGAGCCGAACCACCAACACGTGATACAGATATACCCACATTAATAGCTGGACGAATTCCAGAGTTAAATAAATCAGACTCCAAGAAGATCTGACCATCTGTAATTGAAATAACGTTTGTCGGAATATAAGCCGAAACGTCTCCAGCTTGAGTCTCAATAATCGGAAGTGCCGTTAGTGATCCTCCTCCTTTTACTTTGCTCTTTAATGATTCAGGAAGGTCATTCATTTGTTTTGCAATGTCATCATCAGCAATAACTTTTGCAGCTCTTTCCAATAATCTAGAGTGGAGATAGAATACATCACCAGGATATGCCTCACGACCCGGAGGTCTTCTCAATAAAAGCGAAACCTCACGATATGCAACAGCTTGCTTCGATAAGTCATCATAAATAATTAATGCAGGTCTTCCCGTATCTCTAAAGTATTCACCAATAGCTGCACCAGTCATTGGAGCATAAAATTGCATCGGTGCAGGGTCAGAGGCATTAGAAGCAACTACAGTAGTGTAGGCCATTGCGCCAGCATCTTCTAATTTCTTAACTATACCTGCAACTGTAGACCCCTTTTGACCTATAGCTACATAAATACAATAAACAGGCTCACCCCTATCGTAAAATTCTTTTTGATTGATAATGGTATCAATGGCCACAGTAGTTTTACCTGTCTGACGGTCACCAATAATTAATTCTCTTTGACCTCTACCAATTGGAATCATAGAGTCAACGGCCTTAACACCTGTTTGAAGAGGTTCATTTACTGGTTGTCTAAATATAACTCCTGGTGCTTTTCTTTCGATAGGCATGTTGTGAAGTTCTCCTTCAATTGGTCCTTTACCATCAATAGGCATACCGAGTGTATCTACAACTCGACCAGACATTCCGTCACCGACCTCAACAGAGGCAATTTTTCCAAGTCTTCGAACTGTATCTCCCTCTTTAATACTTGAAGATTTACCAAGCAATACAGCTCCAACATTATCTTCTTCGAGGTTCAAGGCTATTCCTTGCATTCCTCCATCAAATTCAATCAATTCACCGTATTGAACTCCTGTAAGTCCATAAATACGTGCAATACCATCTCCAACTTGAAGTACTGTTCCAACCTCTTGTAATTCTGCTTCAGATCTAAATCCTGAGAGCTGCTCTCTCAAAATTGCTGAAACTTCTGCTGGTTTAATATCTGCCATTTTAATTTATTTTAATTTTTAATTTGCCAATTCTTGTTTCATTCTATTTAACTGCGTCAAAACAGATGCATCAATTTGTTTGTCATCCATTCTAACTATGAATCCTCCAATAAGGGATTCGTCAACCTCTTCGCTTAATTCAAAATCACCCTCAACTTGTGATTTCATTTTATTTAGAATTTCATCTAAAGTACCTTTCTCGAGTTTTCTTGCACTTCGAATAGAAACAGGAACAATGTTTTGATGTTTCTTTAAAAGGTATATATATGCTTCTGCAATCTCAATCAAAAGATATTCTCTTTTGTTTTTTGTAATTAACTCAATAAATGACATCGATAATTTTTCAAACCCTATAAATAGGACCTTCATTATTTCGATTTTCTTATCCGTTTTGATTACCGGCGAGTTCAAAAACACTTTAAAGTCATTGGTCTCATTGGATGAGTCCACAATTCTCTTCATATCTGATGAGACTTCTTCAAGATTAGAATTCTCAATAGATAATTCCAAAAGTGCCTTAGCGTATCGAATTGCAGATTTTGTTGATTTCATGATTAGTTCATATTAATATCTGAAGCCAAATTATTTGCTAATGCTTTTTGCTTCTCATCAGACGACAACTCTGTTCTCACAACTTTTTCTGCAATTTCTAATGACAAAGCAGCTACATGCGTTTTCAATTCCGCCATTGCCGCAGCCTTTTCTGAACGAATTGAATCTCTTGCGTCGTCAACTATTTTTTGTGCTTCATCTTTTGCTTTATTCTTTGCTTTTTCAATCATTGAAGAAGCCGTGCTTTTTGCATCTTTTAAAATTTCATCTCTTTCAATCTTTGCCTGCTTCAAAATCTGATCATTTTCTGCTTTTAAAGATTTCATTTCTTCTCTTGTCTTTTCAGCAAGTTCTAATGCGTCTGAAATGCTTTTTTCTCTTTCGTTTACAGCGCTAAGAATTGGCTTCCATGCAAACTTTGCCAATAAGAAAAGTAAGGTACAGAAAACTATTCCTGTCCAAAACAACAATCCTAAATCTGGTGTTACTAAATCCATTTTTTTGTTTTTTTAAAATCATTTAAAATTCCGCCATTACCAACCGTAATGGCGGAATTAATTAATTTACGCTTGGGCTCCTAAAAGACCAACCACTACACCGAAAAGCGCAACCCCTTCAATCAAGGCTGCTGCAATAATCATTGTAGTTGTAATTTTACCTGAAGCTTCAGGGTTTCGAGCGATACCTTCAACGGCTTTACCACCGATTTGTCCAATACCAATACCTGCACCTAATACTGCAAGTCCTGCTCCAATTGCGGCTATACTTCCCCACATAACTATATAGAATTTAAAAATTACTAATTAATGGTGCGCCTCCTCAACTGCGGCACCGATAAATAAAGCTGACAATAACGCAAATAAATACGCCTGAAGAGCAGCTACTAAAAGTTCTAAAATTGAAATAAACAAAGCCATTGGAACCGAAAGTGCTCCCCAAGCTTCATGTTTATTTATAAATATCAATGAGATTAATGCCAAAATAACAATGTGACCAGCTGTTATATTTGCAAATAAACGAATCATTAAGGCAAATGGCTTTGTGAAAATCCCAACTATTTCTATGGGTATCATTATAGGTAACAATGCTTTTGGAACTCCTGGAGGCGCAAAAATGTGACCCCAATAATTTTTATTTCCATTCACCAAAGTAAGAATTAAGGTAAGTGTCGCTAAAAACAATGTAATTGATATATTTCCCGTGAGGTTTGCACTTCCTGGGAAAATGGGAACCAATCCCAATAAATTATTTATCCAAATAAAGAAAAAGATGGTTAATAAATATGGAACAAATCTTTTATAATTTTTTTCGTTGATATGCGATTTTGCGATTTCGTCCTGAACAAAAATAATTAAAGGCTCCATGAATTTAGCAATGCCCTTTGGAGCAACCGCACCATTTCTTTTGTAATAACGCGCACAAGAGAACATCATCAAGAAAACAATCAAAGAACCTATAAAAAGAGAAGTAACATTTTTGGTGATTGAAAAATCCAATGGCTTTACATTACCATGTACATGCCCCTTTTCAAAGTTTAATTTTCCTTCACTATCGAGTTCATAAATTTTTTCATGAAACATGGCAAGACCCTCTGCGGGACCTTCTCCCTTGTAGTAATGATTATCTCCGTCATGAACAATTTCTCCATGATAAAAATGGGAAGAAGAAAAGACCTTAAATCCTTCAGAAGTTTTCAGAATTATTGGCAAATAAATAGATGTTCCACCATGCTCTGGACCCCATAAATGCCATTCATGAGCATCTTTAACGTGATGCATAATCATTTCACTCACATTGAACTCCTCTTCCTCAGCGTGTGCTGTGGTGTCTTCACTTGCCGAAAGTGAAAATGAAAACAAGGTTATCAGAACTGTTAATCCAAAATATTTTATCAATCTACTCACCTTTAAAATGACTTTTCAAAAATTTGGTGCAAAGATAACTAAACTTTTACAAGTAGCAATACTATTTTTGAACAATTCAAAGGCTATTTAGGTCCTGATTCTGTTGATAATTTTGACGGCTAGCATCAACATGATTCCGAAGGAGAAAAAACCAACAATACCATAAATCCAATTGATATTACTTTTAAGTACTACGATGAAAACGATCGAAACCAAAAAGAACGTAGCTAGCTCGTTCCATAATCGAAGTTGAGTACTTGAATACGAGAATTGATTTTTCGCCATCCGGAACATCATTTTTTGAGTATAAAAGTGATATCCCAATAAAAAAACTACAAATGTTAGTTTAATATGCATCCAACCTTGAGTCAAATAATA
>WTIB01000061.1:6174-8140 GCA_011522905.1 Crocinitomicaceae bacterium
TATCAAGGGAAAAAATTATATGTCAATAATCCACTTCAAAACGATGGCTTTGGTTATTGTGTCATTAAAGTTACTGTTAATGGGGATGTGCTTCCCGCTTCCATACAGTCTTCCAATTTTGAAGTCAACTTCGATCTTTTCGACTTAAAAATTGGTGACGATGTATTTGTGGTTATTGAGCATTTTGAGGGTTGTACGCCCCGATTTTTAAACCCTGAAGTTTTATTACCAAAAAGTACGTTTGATGTTGTTGATATTGAAATAGACAAGAATGCCATACTTAAATGGAAAACAAAAAACGAAGGCGGAATACTAGATTTTCAAATTGAAAAATTCAAATGGAATAATTGGATAAGTGTTGGGCAAGTAAGAGGGAAGGGTGGGTCAAAAATAAACCAATATACCTACAAGTTACCTTTGCATTCTGGCATAAATAAAGTTAGGGTGTCTCAAATTGATAATACGGGAAAAACAAGATTTTCAAAAACGCTGGAACACAGCTCAAACATAGCTCCATTTTCAATGGGCCCCTATAGCGTAAGGGACTATATTTACTTTTATTCCAACGATAAAAAAACAAAAACGAGATTTGAGGTTTTAGATGCTTATGGAAACCTATTAAAGGCGGGATTTGCAAATAACGTAGATTGTAAAAACATAGTTAATGGCATCTATTACATCAATTATGACAATAAAACCGAAAAGTTCATAAAAGTAAATAAGTGATTAAGAAAATAGAACATATTGGGATTGCAGTAAACTCGATCAGCGAAGCACTACCTGTATTTGAAGCTTTATTTGATAAAAAAGCATATAAGACTGAAATTGTAGACTCCGAATTTGTTAAAACAGCATTTATTAGAGTTGGAGAATCAAAAATCGAATTACTAGAGGCAACCAATAAGAGCTCAGCAATTGCAAAATTTCTTGAAAAAAATCAAGGAGGCTTTCACCACATAGCCTTTGAAGTTGAAAATATAGAGGGAGAAATAAGTCGATTAGGGAATAGTGGCTTCAACCTAATACATCAAACACCAAAACAAGGTGCTGATAATAAGAGAATTGCTTTTTTGCATCCAAAATCAACAAAGGGGATACTGGTTGAGCTTTGCCAAGAGAATTCTTAGTCCTTATACTTATTTTCCTCGAGTCGGGTAATCACGTTTTTGAGATTTTCCATTTTCTTTTTTCTCCTTGAGTTAATTGAAGTTTTGGTAAAAAATTGATGACTCTTTAAAAATTTAACCTGAATTTCATCCCATTTCCTATCACTGTCTATTTTTTTCATACTTCTAAGTTCTCTTCTCAGGCGATCTGAAATTTCATCAAAATCATCTCTTCCTAAATAATCGAGATCAGCATCACATATAATTTCTTGAAGCTTATTTATGGGTTTATGAGGAATTGCCGTTACATGTATGAGCTCAACAATGGTTTTTATATGCTGCTCAGTATAACCATATTTTGGCAGCCATTCCGCAGCCATTTCAGCCCCAATACTTTCATTGTTTTCGTATTGCTTTACGAATCCTGCATCATGAAGTATAGCAGCTGTCTTTAATAAAAATAATCCCTCATCTGTAACTCCTTCAAGAAGGGCAATTCTTTCAACAGCCTTTACCACATCTACGGAATGATTGACAGAATGATATAATAACTTTTTAGACAGTCCTTTTTTAAGATAATCTAGAACAAAATGCTCAGTTTTATAATATTTTATTGAGCTGAAATGATGCAGCTGAACTATTTCACCGAATTTTTTATTTGGTACAATTCCTTTTCCATTTCGAGAAAGCTCAGCTTTTATTTGCTTCACCTTGTACATGTCAACATCAACATTTCCCTTAGTTGTCACCTTACCCAAAAATTCACATTCAAAATATGGCTCAATGAAATTAAATGTATTACCGGTAATAGTGACCTCACCAGGCTTACCCAATTTTTCCATTTGTTGTGCTTCATTTAC
>WTIB01000039.1 GCA_011522905.1 Crocinitomicaceae bacterium
GTTTCTGAAATCACACCATCAAATTGATCTTTAAGTGTAAAAGTTGTCTTATGCTCAAGTCCAAGAGAAACACGAGGCGCAATTTGATATCCAATACCAAAACCGGCGCTAGGCATAAAATGAACTAAATTTTCGTTTGGGTTGAGTTGTGTCTCATAATTCAAATCTAGGTCATGATTCATAAGTGTGGTTTCGTCGTATAAGTTTCCATTGAAATCTAAAAAATCTCCCATCGATTCCTTGAAAGTAAGTCCCACTCCACCGAAAATATAGGGGTCTATTCTAGTTTTCTCTCTAAATCGATTGAAATGGAGAACCAGTTCTAACGCAATCCGATGAATATCTACCTCGTAATTATGATAATAGCCACCATAATTATTTTGATACAATTGAGCCAATTGATGAGCACTAGCATTATTTACATTAATTGTGGGGTCAAAATTGTCCATTGAAATCGAATCCATTATTGAATTCTGACCATACCAGCGCCCTCGAAGATATCTTCCTCTTAAATCGAAACTGAAGATATTACCATAATCGTAATTAAAGGATTTACCTAAGGTCAATCCCCATCCCCAGGGAGATTCGTGTTTTATTTCTGGTTCAAGATAATTTTCATTATTTCTCCACATCCAGGAATCATCGACATCGGTACAACTCCATGTCGCACCCGTATTAAATCCAAGAAACCACTTCGAGTTATAATTAGTAACAACCTGTGAAGTCGCTGCAAACGAAATAAGTAGACTAAATAGAAGGGTATAGAAATTTTTCATATGTGTGGTTTTGCTTCAAAAGCATAATAATTATGCCAAGTTACTCAAAAAAACAAATTTTGTTAAAATTACGACATATTATTACATTTAAATAACTGAAAATCAATAATATAAAGCTTAATGTTAAAGATTTGTTAATGCTTTATTGATAATATTTATATTCCGTAAATCTCACAATCGACATAAAATTTGTTACCGGATTTCTGTCAATAATGGAATGTAATAGGCCGGTTTTTGTATCGAAGATAATTTGAAAATCTCTAATCAACACACCTTGTTTGTATTCTTGTCTTTCTAGGATGTTTCCAAATACATCATATTTGAAGTCATATTCTTCAACGGGCTCGGGATGCTTATCATAGAAAGTCTTAATATTCATTAATAAACCTTTTTCATTATAGAAAAAGTCTTTTTTGTATACTGTGCCACCCATTTTTAATTTATCAATAGCACAAATTTTATATCCATCTTCATTGTATTCATCATAAGAAATCAAGTAAGGAAGATTGTACGAATTATACGTTGTTTTTTTTCCTTTTTGATACCTCATGGACTCACTATTCATGGCTGTTTTTTTAATTACTTTACCTAATTCATTTAGGATTACCCTGTAATTTGATTGAGATACAATTCTATTTAGGCTATCTCGTTTATATTCAACTAAAGTGATACCACCATCTTCGCTTTTTTTTAGGCTAATAATTAAACCCTGCTTGTTGTATTCGTAATGTTTTAATGTAGTATCTAGACTTTTTCCATTCCATCGTATATCAATGGATGAATTTAGTCTTCCTTCCTCATTAAACTCATAGATGTAGGTTCCTGGAACGGGCCGAATGAGATCTTTATTTTTTTTAAATGAGTATTGACCTTTTATGGTTTTTATCTTGTTGCGCTGAATGAAATCAGCATTAAAAAATGGGTCACCTGTGAAAGCTTCTCCATTTTGATTAAGAATCATTTGTCCATGGATAATTGGAAAACAGTATACAAGAAATAAATAGATTATTGGATATTTCAAGGGCTATTCCGTTAAATTTGATAGAAGACTTTTCCATCCAAGTTCCTGATTGAGAATTCCAGGTAGTTCTGAAATTGAAATTCTTTCTTGTTTCATGGTGTCTCTATATCTTATGGTAATACTATTGTCATTTTTTGTATCATGGTCAATAGTTATACAAACAGGTGTGCCAATAGCATCTTGTCGTCTATACCTTTTGCCTATTGAATCCTTCTGGTCAATTTGAACATTATAGTCAAATTTTAATTGATTTAAAATGTCCTCTGCTATTTCAGGTAGTCCATCCTTTTTTACAAGCGGTAATATGGCTGCCTTTACAGGAGCCAAAGCCGGAGGAATTTTTAATACAATTCTTTTGGATTGATCGTCCAATGTTTCATTACTAAAAGAAGCACTTAATACGGCAAGAAACATCCTGTCCAGCCCAATAGATGTTTCTATCACATAGGGAACATAGCTTTTATTCAGCTCCGGGTCAAAGTAAGATAACTTTTTGTTCGAATATTTTTCATGTTGTTTCAGATCGAAATCTGTTCTCGAATGTATCCCCTCTAGCTCTTTAAACCCCATTGGGAAGTCAAATTCTATATCACAAGCCGCATTGGCATAGTGTGCTAATTTAATATGATCATGATATCGATATAAATGATCTCCAAGCCCCAGGTTTTTATGCCATTTTTCTCGCATTGACTTCCAATAGTCATACCATTTCATCTCTTCTCCTGGCTGCACAAAAAATTGCATTTCCATTTGTTCAAATTCGCGCATTCTGAATATGAATTGTCTGGCAATGATTTCATTTCTAAATGCTTTACCTATTTGGGCAATTCCAAAAGGAATTTTCATTCTTCCTGATTTCTGGACGTTCAGGAAGTTGACAAAAATACCCTGAGCAGTTTCGGGACGTAAGTATATTTTAGATGCCTCTCCAGCAACAGAGCCGATTTCAGTGGCAAACATTAAATTGAATTGTCTTACTTCTGTCCACTCTTTGGAACCAGATAATGGACACGCAATTTCTAAATCAATAATCAGTTGTTTGAGAGCCTCCAGGTTATTTGAATCTAGCGCATCTTTCATTGACTGCTCAATGGATTCAATTTTAGACACATTTCTTAATACATTCGGATTTGTTTTTCTAAATTGATCTTCATCAAATGAGTCTCCAAAACGCTTTTTTGCTTTTGTTATTTCTTTTAAAATTTTCTTGTTGATCTTTTCAATATGATCTTCGATTAAAACGTCGGCTCGATATCTTTTTTTTGAATCTTTATTGTCAATAAGAGGGTCATTAAATGCATCCACATGGCCTGAAGCCTTCCAGGTTTTAGGATGCATAAAAATGGAAGCATCAATACCAACAATATTTTGATGCATTTGAGTCATCGCTTTCCACCAATATTGTTTGATGTTATTTTTCAATTCTGAGCCCAATTGCCCATAGTCATATGTTGCAGCTAATCCATCATAAATATCTGATGAAGGGAAGATAAAACCATATTCTTTGGAATGAGAAATGATTTCTTTAAGCTTATCTTGGTTTTGTTCCATAACACAAAGATAATTTACTTATGTTTCCTTTTGAATTATCGAGAATAAATTCTTTTTGATGATTATTATATAATTTTAGCCTATGCGTTTTTATATAAATCAAGATGAGTACATAGATACCTCCAAACCCATTGATATCTCAATTGAAATGACAGATAAGGCTCCTGGTCTTGTTGCTTGGGGACAGGGTGCACCAAAAATGGAGCCAGTTCGAGATGAAAATTTTATTGGAAGTATAAAAGAGGGCGGTGTAGTGAATTTTAATGATATCATGTTTAATCCACATGCTCATATTACCCACACTGAATGTTGTGGACATATTACTGAGGATTTTTTCTCAATAAATGATGTCTTAAAAACGTATTTCTTTGAGGCACAACTGGTCACTATTGAACCTGAAGGTATTGAAAACAAAATCATTACTCTTAATCAAATTAAAGAAATTACTTTGCATGAAGGGGTGAAGGCATTAGTGATTAGAACGCTGCCGAATAAAGCGGAAAAATTAACGGCAAATTATACCAATACTAATCCTCCCTTTTTGGATGTCAAAATTGCAAATTATCTGATAAATCTGGGAGTTGAGCATCTTTTGGTTGATTTACCCTCTGTAGATCAAGAAAGAGATGAAGGTGAATTGGCTTTTCATCATGCATTTTGGGATGTGCCGTTACAGCCCAATGTCACCCGAACAATAACAGAATTTATTTATGTCCCGGATGATGTTCGTGATGGAAACTACATTCTTGAACTTCAAGTAAGCCCGATGAAAAACGATGCCTCGCCAAGCAGACCAGTATTGTATAACAAAATGAAGTGATTCGGTATGTAAAGAAGAACAGGGCTTCTTATACAAGAACCCGTGGGGCTCGCTAAAACTATTAAACTCTTATCAAACTATAAAATAGACATACCAAGAACGGTATGTTCCTTATATATGTATAAGAAGAAACCTGTCCTATTTAGAACAAAGTTATTAATTATTACAATACCAAAGTCATATTTTGTGAATATAATTTTACCCTAAATTGTTGTCAATCAAGGCTATAAGATGCAATCACCTGATTATGAAGTTGTTGTAAACAAAAAAAGGTCGTTACCGACCTTTCTCATATTGATTGTTTGTGTTACTCCTTATTTTGTTTAAGGTTACAGGAACTTCTTATGCAATTGACCCGGGTGGGTCGACTAAAACTATTAAACTCTTATCAAACTAGAAAATGAAACTGCTTCTCCAAGCAGTCTTTATATCGCATAAGAAGTTGCCTGTGTCTCTCCTTATTTCTATTATAAATGTAGGAAGTTACTTTGTTTGTGTAGGGCAGAATGAATATTTCAGACTCAAGATTGAAAATAATGCCCTTTTCGTTTATTATTTCATTTTTGATAGTACACTAATCAAAGGAAATTCTTCCGTTAATCCAACTATTATCTAGTGTAGTCCCGTGTTTCCTGTAAAAATTAATAGCGATGTCATTCCAATCTAAAACAAGCCAATCCAGTCTTTTGGCTTTTATTGACTTTGCAATTTTGATGGTTTCTTCGAACAGCATAGATCCTACTCCTAGTTTTCGATATTCTTGTCTAACATAGAAATCCTCTAAATACAGACATTTGCCCTTCCATGTAGAATAGGAAATATAGAATAAGGCAAATCCAATTATTTTTTGATTTTCAATCGCAACTAAGGCATCGCATAGATGTTCTTCAAATAAATGTTTTCTAAGCTCAGTAGCTGTATTTGTAACCTCATCAGGTTCCTTTTCATATAATGCCAATTCATTTATTAAAGCAAATATTTCTATTTCATCTCCAGGTTTTGCTTTTCTAATTGATATCATTGTACACCAGCGAGGTTAAATCTTATTTTAAATCCTGTATTTATATTTCCAGTTGGATAGCTTGTTTGAACTTTAGGCGTATTTAGGTTTTGATCATAATAAAACATCAAGGTTAGATTATTCGTTAAATTATAATCTGCTGAAATCTTAATTGACATTGTTTTTTGACCGGCAGTAGCTTGATTCGTGTTTTCAACAATTTTTCTTATCACCGTTAAATTGTCACGGAATGAAAAGTCAAACTTGATATTTACATCGCTTGATTTAACATTTTTGAATGGCAGTTGCACATCCTTTATCCTAGCCGCAGTTCCAATTACAATTTCTTCAGATAACGATTCAGTGACTTGATTGTTACTCAGTGCTAATGTAGATTGACGGTCCTTCTTATATTCAAATCGTGTTTGCAAAGTATGGCCAAACAATATCCAATTTGCATCAATTCCAATTAAGGGAGAGAAGCGTTCAGATAAGACCACATTTTGTATTTGCATATCTGGGATATAATTATTGTCAATATCAAGGTTATTTAGGTGACCATTATTATCAACTGTACCATTTAAATTTGTCTGCATTCCATTTATCGAAACAGAAGAGCTGTATCCATGTCTTACGATAAATGATTTAAGGAATTTTTTCGTGAACTTATACTTTGTGAGACCGCTGTAGTTAATTGACCAATTGGGTAAAGGAATGTTTTGTAAGGGGTCAATATTCCTACTGTTAATCATCGTATTGTTATAAGCAGTCATAAAGGAACCTAACACAACATCTTGTTGCGTGCCAGAATACCCAGTGTAGAATCCATTCGGGCTAATCAATGATGAATTTGAATTAGAGGCACCAATTAGTTGTGAAACTTCAGCTCGATTATTGAGCAAAGACTGAAACACAGTGGATTGATAGTCTGCTCCTTGTTTTGTAAATGCTGTTCCCCACGAAATAGTAGAGTAGGTGAGTGTAGCAGTTTCGAATCTGCTCTGTCCTTCAAATTCCGTAGAAGATTCATTCCATCTATAGAATTCACCACTATTTCGAGAGTAATTTCTGTTTAAATTTAAGTCGATATTCACATCTTTAAATGGTTCGAGGGTTGCCCTCATATTCAAGTTTTTCGTGTGGGTAATCGCGTACTGTGTATTTAGATTTTCATTTTGCACGAGCCAATTATTCTGTGTTGCCAAACTTGATACACTATAATCATTTTTTCTTCCAAAAACATCATAGCCTTGCTGACCAAAAATAAATCCAGTTAAAGGAGTAGTAGTTGAGTTCATTCCTAGAAATCGTGTTTCTTCATTATATCCGGGTAATATTGTACCGTCACTAAGGCTGTATGTACCTGAAACATTTCGCACAGTCATAATCAAACGAGCCGCAAATCCTGCTACTTTAAGGACCTTTCGTTTCGCACGTAATTCTTTTCTCTTTTTCTTTTTGTGGGCTCTGTTCTTTTTCTTGTAATCCTTTTTTTCTTCACGACTCATAGAATCAAGAGGTTTATCTGGTTCTAAATCATCAACTTTTATCCACTCCCATTTTTCTTTGTCCTTATTATTATTCGTTTCTTCCTCGGATTCTCCATTTGATCTACTTCCAGGTCCGTTTCTTGGATTTATTCTACCCCTCGAACTTCTTCCGTCGGCAAGTACTTTCTTTAAAAACGGCACCTTATTATACAAATTCACAAAATTTGCTTGTGCCGTTGTGTTGATGTTTCGATTGTTTTGAATGGTATTGCCAAACTCACTTTGACCTAGTGGTGCTCTTGCCCAATTATATGTTCCTGTATATTTGATATTGGCATTGATCCAATTGGTAAGAGGGAATTTATCAAATGGAATTTTATAATTAATCGAATAATTGTGATTGTATTCCATGGTCTTACCCAAGGTAGACATTTGTGACCTGATGGTATCTAAAAACTCTTGGTATCCTTCGGGATTGTTGATTCGATCAACACTATTATTACCCTCCTCAAAGATGGATTTATTCGAAGCGGAAAAACTCGTTTTTAAGTTTCTGGTAATATCATATCCTATTTGATAGTTCCGGTTCCAGTCAAATCTTTTCAAAAATATAGGCGCAAATTCATAATCGGGAACGAGATTATTTCTTACCTGCCTCTCATTGTATATTCTCGAATAGTCATTTGTAAATGAGATGTTTTTTGGCATTAAGTAAAGATTAAAGTCCTTAACAAGCTTTAGATATTTTGATTTTTGAACAGGTTTCCATTTTCTGAATGGTTGAAATGGTTTCCCTTTAAAGGTGTAATTGTAATTTAATGCTCCTGTCCATGTTTTTGTTAAGTCGCTTTTGGTATTAAAATCTCTCTGAAGATTTTCAGCGTAAGCGTAACTTGCGTTCCAATTTGATATTTTCCAAAAATGATTTTTTGAACCTGCTTTAGCTTCTTTTCTGACATTTGAAAAATTAAATGACTTTCTTTCATTGAAATCTTGACCTAATTTTGCTCTTTGCTTTCTAGTTACTGGATCATAATCTGAAAGTTTAATATCAGGATTGAAAGGGTCGAATTCGGGATTAATGATTCCAAGTGAATAACCATAAAAGAAAGGTAACGATACCCTCGCTTGTTTTCCGAAGAACTGTCCAAGCTGTATACTTGAATTAAAGTCAAATCCAATTTGTTCGTATCGTTGTCTATCTTGTACACGGCTGTCAACACTTCCCCAGTTGATTCCTGAATAATTTCCTGAAGCATTGATATTGGCAAAGTCCGCAAGTTGCACCTGAACTTGTCCGACTGCTGCCGAACCTCCCTCGCTGACAAAGTCAGTCAATCTTAATTCATTAATCCATGCGATCACGCACTCAGATTCACCATTATCGGGTTGCCAAATATTGTTTGGATCATTTTTTAAAGGATTTCTAACTCCTACCATTATTGTTTTTAGTCCTTGGAGGTTTGGACTTCCTTTG
>WTIB01000126.1 GCA_011522905.1 Crocinitomicaceae bacterium
TCCTTGATATGGCAAAGACAAAAACATCTGAAATAATAATTCAAGTTGATTTAAATGAAAACAACCTTCCAATTGAAATGAGATGGGAGGCCGAAGGGAGCGACATGAACAAGTCAATGACCTCGGCATTCCTCTTGTCTCTATGGGATCCAAATGAAAAAAACACAATGAAAATTGACCTTTGGACAAAAGATATGTCCATTGAAGAAATGAAACAGTTTTTTCATCAATCTTTATTATCCATGGCTGACACCTTTGAAAAGGCAACCGGCGAAAATCTTATTTGTGAAGATTTGAGGGACTATTGTTACCATTTTGCAGAGAAAATGAAGATAATGCCGGAATGAAGCTGATACTGAATAAAATGAAAAGCGCGATAGGGCATCCTATAGCGTATATACTGAACAGTGGGAACGAGGCTATTCTGATGAATGATTATCTTCAGAAAAAAATTGAAATAGATTGGACAGGTAATATATTTTGCTCTAAATGTTCAAAAAAGACCAAGAGATCATTCGGGGAAGGGTTTTGTTACCCTTGCTTTATGTCTGCCCCAGAAGCAAGCCCATGTATTTTAAAGCCTGAGCTTTGCCAAGCCCACCTTGGGATTGGTCGAGATATTGAATTTGAAGAAAAGCATCATAACAAACCTCATATCGTATATTTGGCTGCTACAGATAAAGTTAAAGTAGGTGTCACTAGAAATACTCAGGTACCAACAAGGTGGATTGATCAAGGAGCCAATAAAGCCATTATTTTGGCTGAAACGCCAAATAGATATTTAGCAGGTGTAACGGAAGTTGCATTGAAATCTTTTTATTCCGACAAAACGAATTGGAGAAGTATGCTAAGAAACATTGAAGACGAAAGTATAGACCTCATTGATGAAAAATGGAATTGTCACGACTTGTTACCTCAAGATTTACAGCAATACTTTGTGGAAAATGATGATATTTTGGAATTGAATTACCCAGTTAACAAATTCCCAGAAAAAATCACTTCCATAAATCTTGAAAAACAAGCTTCGATTTCTGGAACATTAACAGGAATCAAAGGACAATACTTGATGTTTGATGAGCAATACGTTTTTAACGTCAGAAGACACACAAGCTTCGAAATTGAACTAAGAACAAATGGTTGATTTGATTAGAAAAATATTAGACGTTTTTTATCCTTTGGTAAGTCGAATCTTTGATAAGACCACATATTATTATGCAGCTTGTGGTACCGGGAATTTAGTTTTAAGCTGGTTTCTGTTTTTTCTATTTTTTCAATTTGTATTTCAGAAAAAGATATTTTATGTAAACCTCATTGATTACTCTATAAGTGCATATACACTCAGCTCGTTTTTATGTTTTATCATTGCCTTTTGTATTGGGTTTCTTTTAATGAAGTATGTCGTTTTCACTCAAAGTGAACTTAAAGGAAGAATTCAACTTTTCAGGTATGGATTAAGTTCTTTAATTACGTGGTTTGCCAGCTGGTTGATTCTTAAGATTTTGATTGAAATCTTACAATTTTATCCTTCAATTGCGAATGTCATTTCCTCGTGCATCGTAGTTGTGATTAGCTATCTACTTCAAAAGAAATTTACATTTAAATAATTTATTTATTTGACCCAATGTAGATTTCATTTAATTGGTCTTCTACCCTATCCAGAGAATAATTTTCTTTAACAGAGTTTCGTACTACATTTGGTTTGTATTGACTCCTATTTTGATACATCTCTTTCATTGCATTGACCAAACTCTTTTTATCCCTTTTTGGAATCAGCAAGCCATTTTTAGCATTCACAAATTGCTCAGGCCCTCCACACCTGCTTGCTATTACGGGCACACCTGTTAAAATAGCTTCAATGGTAACCATTGAAAATGTTTCATAATTACTATTCACGATTAGACAATCCGCTTTTAGTAAATAATCCTGTACATCTTGTTGAGCTAGTCTACCGACAAAAGAAACTTGAGTTTCTATATCGAGGATATTTGTTTTTTCTTTCAATATACGTGAATCTGGTCCGTCTCCTATGATAATG
>WTIB01000242.1 GCA_011522905.1 Crocinitomicaceae bacterium
CTAATTCTGGTGGATACATAATATTATTTTTAAGAGATACAAAGTTAGAAAATACGTTCAAAAATCACTTTAAATTATTGATACTTTTATGATACGCGAACAGAAACAATCATTTCAAAGGTCGCGACCACCTCTCCTAGGTTGTTTTTCGCTTCAACCAAAATACTATCGTTCACACGTGATTGCTCAGCAAGACTTTTCTGCATGGCCTCTTGAATTTTTTGACCTTCGTTACTCTCAAAAACAATATCGCTCTCGGCTCTTTTGAGAAATTGTGCATTCATGCCCTTGAATGCAAAAGAGACCTTTCGATCCATTTTTTTTGAAAAATAAAATACCTGTATACCACCTGCAATATCGGCACCAACCGAAAGCGCACCAAAGTACATGGAGTTCAGGTGGTTTTTAGTGCGTCTTCTAAGCTTGATTTTAACGCGAACAGCATCGTCGTTAATCATTAAAAGCTTGGGTTTGGTATATCGAATCATTGGGATTTTCACGAACCCCAACAGAAAAAGCAACCAACGCATTTTATTTATTGAAACTTCCATATCAATTCCCTAATAATTTTTTAATCTCATTTAGTTTTAAAAGTGCATCAACAGGTGTGAGACCATTGATATCAACATTTTTAAGCTCTTCGTGAATTTGTTCCAATACAGGATCATTCAATTGGAAAAAGCTCAATTGCATGGAGTCGTTCAGGCTTGTTTTGATTTCTTCTTTGTTTTTCTTTCCACCGACAGATGAATGCATGGCCTCAAGATCGTTGAGTATCTGTTCGGATCTTTTTACGACCTGAGAGGGCATCCCTGCCATTTTTGCCACATGAATACCGAAAGAGTGCTCGCTTCCTCCTTCAACCAGTTTTCGTATGAAAAGAATTTTCTTGCCCACCTCCTTCACGGATACATTGAAGTTTTTAATGCGACTAAATTTATGGGTCATTTCATTTAACTCATGGTAGTGGGTTGCAAAAAGGGTTTTGCATTTTGCTTTTTTGTTTTCATGCAAGTATTCTGCAATGGCCCAGGCTATTGAAATGCCATCATAGGTGCTTGTCCCACGACCGATTTCGTCTAGCAAGATGAGACTTCTTGGTGAAATATTATTCAAAATACTCGCCGTTTCATTCATTTCAACCATAAAAGTAGATTCACCTGAAGATATATTATCCGAAGCTCCTACCCGAGTGAAAACCTTATCAACCAAACCGATTTTTGCGTTTTGTGCCGGCACAAAACAACCCATTTGCGCCATAATCACAATGAGGGCTGTTTGTCTGATTAATGCGCTTTTACCGCTCATATTTGGGCCAGTAATCATCATGATTTGTTGCGTCTCTTGATTCAGATGAATATCGTTGGCAATGTATTTTTCTCCAATTTCAAGAGATTGCTCTATGACCGGATGCCTTCCATTTGTAATGTCTATAGACAAACCTTCATTGATTTCAGGACGACAGTAATTGTATTTATGAGCAATTGTGGAAAATGAAAACAAACAATCGAGTCGACCAAGAATTTGAGCATTTAATTGAATGGGCGTGATGAAATTGGCCATTTCTAATACCAATTCATGAAAGAGACGTGTTTCAAGGGATAGTATTTTTTCTTCCGCGCCTAATATTTTTTGCTCATAAACCTTGAGCTCCTCGGTAATATATCTCTCTGCGTTTACGAGGGTTTGTTTTCTAATCCATTCTTCAGGAACCTTATCCTTGTGGGTATTCCTTACTTCTATATAGTATCCAAAAACATTATTAAAGGATATCTTTAATGATGGTATTTTTGTATTAGCAGTTTCTCTGTCTAGTATTTGATTCAAATATTGTTTCCCTGAAGATCTTATCTCTCTTAAATCATCTAATTCTTTTGAATAATTATCATTTATAAAATCTCCTTTTAAAACAGAAACCGGTGAGTCCTCTTTTAGTGTTTTTGAGATTTCATCAACTATAAATTTTGAGCTAGGTATTTTATCTCCAAAACTTTTTAATTTTCCTTTTACTTTAGTCATAGACTCTTTGATAAC
>WTIB01000269.1 GCA_011522905.1 Crocinitomicaceae bacterium
TCAAGTTTCGTCAGGATGGATCTTGGACTATTAATTGGGGAGGCTCATCTTTTCCTTCTGGAACAGGCTTTCAAGATGGACCCAATATTAATGTTCCTTCGGGTACATATGATATTAGCTTTAATATTCAAACAGGTGCTTATCTTTTTGAATCTACGGATCCTGGGAATAATGATGATTTCACCAATCCAACAAATCGACAAATTGTACTTCAAGGATTTTGGTGGGACTATTGGAATCAAAATTTCCCTAACGGATGGTCAAATTATTTGTCGGAATTGGCTCCAAGATTAAAAGAATTGGGAATCGATGCGATTTGGATTCCGCCTTCAATGAAAAATTCAGGAACAAATAGTGTTGGTTATGCTCCTTTCGACCACTACGATCTCGGCGATAAATACCAAAAAGGCTCCCTAGATACAAGGATGGGTGACAAAGATGAGTTGTTGAGACTTATTTCCGTTATGAATGCCAATGGCATTGATGTTATTCAAGATATTGTACTAAATCACATAACTGCTGCGGGAAGTACAAATGGTTCAGGTGGTAATGATCCGAGCGCGATGGACGATGGCGCTACAAATAAATACAAGAACTTTAGGTACTCTTGCTTTGAGACACCTGCAAGCAACTCTTCTTCAAATAATTATTTAAGTAGAAAAGGTCGGTTTTCTAAAAATTGGCAAAATTTTTATCCGAATCCAAACAATGCTTGCTGTACGAATGATATCAATTCTCCATATTGGGGTCCTGATATTGCCTATGAGTCGAATTCCTTCGGTCAAAGCAGCAACGCCATATATAATCCCATACAATCAGAAAATTATATGCGAGATGGTATGCGGGATTGGTTGATTTGGTATAAAAAGCAAGTGGGTTGGGACGGTGTTAGAATAGATGCTGTTAAACATTTCCCGAACGAAGTCACTGAAGATTTTCTTTGGAATCTTCAAAACAATGCAGTTTGGGCCAGTGGAACAGATGACATGTTTGCTGTTGGAGAATGGGTCGGAGGTTCTTTCGAACTGGATTCCTGGGCAAATGCGGTTCAAAATCGTGCAGGTACATTTGATTTCTCATTGAGAGGATCTATATATGGTATGATTACCGGCAATGGATCTTATGATTTGTCAAATATTCCTGGCAGTCAGCAAAGCAATAGGCAAAGAACAGTGCCGTTTGTAAATAATCACGATACCTTTCGTCCTCAGGTCAATTCACAAGGAAATTATACGGGCTGGAATACAGGTTCTGAGCTTGCGGCTCATATTGAACCCAATGATCCTAGAAATAGTGCAGCACATGCGATTATATTAGCTGTAGATGGTGCGCCACAGATATTTTTTGAAGATTTATTTGATATTGGTTACAATGGAAATAGATTTTCTCATCAACCCACAAATGCCACTGAATTACCAGTAAGATCTGATATTGAGAATCTAATTTGGTGCCACCAACACCTTCATTTCAAAGAAGGAGCTTATTTGGTGAGATGGTCTGCGGCTGACGCTCTGGTTATAGAGCGTGAAGGAAAAGCGCTTATTGCAGTGACAGACCAATGGTCCAATTGGCAAAATGTATCAGGTGTACAAACTTCATGGTCTGATGGAACCGTTCTTTATGATTATTCGGGTGCTCACGGAAACCAAACCATAACAGTTTTTGGAGGAGGAAAGGTTGATCTTTCTATTCCACCTTGTGACGGATCTGCAAATTTGGGGAGACGTGGATATGCGATATGGGCACCACAAGGAATCGTTGAAAATTACAGCAATCCATCAAAGCAAACTACTCAGGAATGGGAAATGTCAAATGATTTAGGAGACCGACACAATTACTCCCTTATGCAGGGAGGAGCTTTACCCGATAATTCATTGGAATGTCGAGTTGTAGGTCGAGTTTTTTCAAAAGCCCAATCCGAAATCACGATTGACCTATATCCTGAAACCGATGAAAATGCCTTAAAATTCTATATTTTGGATAAGGATTGTAATGTCCTAGACTCCATTGAAGG
>WTIB01000153.1 GCA_011522905.1 Crocinitomicaceae bacterium
ATCTTTCTCCGTAAAGAAAGGCGAAATAGTTGGCTTTTTAGGGCCTAATGGGGCAGGTAAGAGTACGACAATGCGAATGATTACAGGTTTTCTTCCTGTGTCATCCGGAGAAATATATGTTTCTGGTTTAAAGGTTGGAATTGACAATCTGAAGACACAACAAAAAATAGGATATCTTCCTGAAAACAATCCACTGTATGTGGATATGTATGTAAAGGAATATCTTGAGTTTGTTGGTAGGATCTATAAGGTTTCCAATTTGAAAAGCAGAATCAAGGAGATGATTGAAGCTGTTGGATTGGAATTAGAGCAACACAAAAAGATTGGAGCGCTTTCCAAAGGTTACAGGCAAAGAGTAGGTTTGGCCCAGGCAATTATTCATGATCCAGAAGTGCTTATACTGGACGAACCAACCTCGGGATTAGATCCAAATCAATTGGTTGAAATACGTGAACTGATAAAGTCGATTGGTAAAGAAAAGACTCTTATGTTGTCGACGCACATCATGCAAGAGGCCGAGGCTATATGTGATAAAATTGTAATCATTTCAAAAGGAGAGATAGTAACCAATAAGAGCACTTTGGATCTGCAAAAACAGGCTTCAGGAGAATTTCTTTTTGTGGAATTTCAGCAGGAGGTGAGTAAATCACAGCTGAAAAAAATCAAAGGCGTAGATGGTGTTGAATCCTATCATAATGGATTTCTTTTGAAGTCAAATTCATTAGATGAATTAAAGATTAATGTATCCCAATTTACTCAAGAAAATAATTTGGTAATTATGACCTTGAACACTGAGAGTAAATCATTGGAAGAAATATTTAAGGACCTAACTGTATAAGATGAATTTTATTGAAGAATTGAGATGGAGGGGAATGATACATGACATCATGCCCGGAACCGAAGAAGCTTTACAAGAAAAATCATCTTCGGGTTATATTGGGTTTGATCCAACCTCAGATTCATTACATATTGGAAGCTTGGTTCAAATCATGACTCTTGTTCATTTTCAAAGGGCCGGTCACAAACCAATCGCACTTATCGGCGGAGCCACTGGAATGGTTGGAGATCCATCGGGAAAATCTCAAGAAAGAAATTTACTCGATAAGGCCACCATTGAAAAAAATATTAAAGGTGTTAAAAGTCAGTTGGAGAAATTCTTGGACTTTGAAGGCGAAAATGCAGCTGAGCTTGTAAATAATGCGGATTGGTTTGATTCGATGAATTTTCTGAGCTTTATTAGAGATGTTGGAAAACACATATCGGTCAATTATATGATGGCAAAGGATTCTGTAAAATCAAGGCTAGAAACTGGAATGTCATTTACTGAATTTACCTACCAATTGGTACAAGGGTATGATTTCTTTCACCTTCATCATCAGAAAAATTGTATTGTACAGCTTGGCGGGTCTGATCAATGGGGAAACATTGTTACAGGGACGGAATTGATTAGAAGAAAGTCTGGAAAATCGGCCTTTGCTGTTACCACACCACTCATTAAAAAAGCAGATGGTTCGAAATTTGGAAAGACCGAAAGTGGAAATATATGGTTGGATTCTGATAAAACTTCACCATATGCATTTTACCAGTATTGGCTAAATGTTTCGGATGAAGACGCCTCAAATTTTATAAAAATATTTACTTTATTTTCTGAAGCCGAGATTTCATCTTTTCAATCTACTCATGATGAGGCGCCTCATCAAAGATTTTTGCAGAAAAAAATTGCTGAAGACATTACAAAAAGAGTACATGGACAACAAGCACTAGATCAGGCTATAAATGCTTCTAAAATTTTGTTTGGTAAGTCTACTAAAGAGGACTTAATGCGTCTGTCAGATCAAGATTTCCTCGCTGTGTTTAATGGTGTTCCTCAAGCATCGATTCAAAAAGAGGACATAGAAAATGGGATTTCAATTATTGACGCATTGGTTTCAAAATCCGGATTCTTAAAGTCGAATGGAGAGGCTAGAAGGGAGTTGAAAGCAAACTCAATCTCTGTGAACAAGGAAAAAGTCAACGATCAGTTCGAGCTTAAGAATGAGGATTTAATTAATCAAAAATATGTCCTTCTAGGAAAAGGTAAAAAAACGAATTTTATTCTGTGTCTTGAGGGCTAATCTAAATTTCCACCTTAAATAATCAGCATCGCGTCACCATAAGAGTAAAATCTATATTTCTCTTTTATGGCTTCTGCATAGGCTTTTTGCATCAATTCATGTCCACAAAAAGCAGAAATCATCATAAGCAAAGTTGAAAGTGGTGTATGAAAATTGGTTACCAAACAATTGGCAATTTTGAAATCATACGGAGGAAAAATAAATTTATTCGTCCATCCATCGTAGGGTTTCAAGAATCCATCTGTAGATACAGCAGTTTCAATAGTTCTCATAGAAGTGGTGCCAATTGCACATACCCTTTTTTTATTTCTTTTAGCCACGTTTACAAGATCAGCGGCTTCTTGTGTGATTGAGGCTTGCTCCGAATCCATTTTATGTTTGGTGAGGTCTTCAACCTCCACTGGTCTAAATGTTCCCAATCCAACATGCAGTGTGATTTCGGCCATATCAACACCTTTAAGTTCTAATCGTTTCAATAATTGTCTCGAGAAATGTAAACCTGCAGTTGGCGCTGCCACGGCTCCTTCTACTTTGGCAAAAATTGTTTGATACCTTTCTTCATCAGTTTCTTCGACATCCCGTTTGATGTACTTCGGTAAAGGAGTTTCTCCTAGCTCAGTAATTTTAGCCTTAAAATCTTCATAGGGACCATCAAATAAAAATCGTAATGTTCTTCCTCTTGAAGTTGTGTTGTCAATGACCTCGGCAACCAATGAATCATCTTCTCCAAAATACAGTTTGTTTCCTATTCGGATTTTTCTTGCAGGGTCGACCAATACATCCCAAAGGAGGCTTTCTCTATTTAATTCTCTTAATAAGAACACCTCTATTTTCGCTCCTGTTTTCTCTTTATTTCCATACATTCTTGCAGGAAAAACTCGGGTATTGTTCATGATCATCACATCGCCCTCATCAAAATAAGTAATAAGGTCTTTAAATAATTTATGTTCAATTTTACCCGTATCCTTATGCACTACCATTAATCTGGATTCGTCTCGATTTTCACTAGGATATTTGGCAATTAATTCTTCAGGAAGTTCATAGTTGAATTCCGATAATTTCATCTTACTCATAGGTGCCTGTATTTGATTTTATGGTCAAAGTGAGCAAAGATACAATATGAAACACCCGTTTGTCAAGTATTTCGTTACATTTCTACTTTAAAATTGAAAATAAACAAATGGTTTAAAGGTATCTGAAAATGCTTGATATATGATAATCAGTATGATAGCTACTACTGCCGATTGTAAAACCATTGGAAGAGCGGTAAATTTTCGTTCTCCAAATTCTTTCACTTTTGAAGGAAGCCAATGTAAAATATATCCAAAGATCATGACATAAAGCGCCGTATCAAAACCAGTCATCAATGTATTAAAGGTATCTGAATTTAAGTCAAAATGATACCATATTTGGGTAAGCATATTTGCTGGAGCACCGTCATCTTCTAATCTAAACCAAATTCTGGTAAAGGTGATAAAATTGAAAGTGAAAAGAATTCTCCAAAAACGAGTAAATAAAGTTGTCGAATTCTCATATGGGCTTATTTTTCGCCAATGGTTATAAATGATAAGAGCAGCTCCATTCATCGCACCCCATATGACAAAGTTTTCACTTGCTCCGTGCCAAAGTCCACCTATAACCATAGTAATGATTAAATTGAGATCTCGATGAACATATCGTTTGAATCCTGGAAAAAGCAGTGAAACGCCGATATATATAATCATTAGTCCGAGATAAATGAATAACAACCAATACCATTGGGTAATAAATATCAAAAAGATGAGTATGACCATTGTGGCAATATAAGTTCCGATACCGCCACTTCTGTTACCTCCTAATGGAATGTATAAATAGTCCCTTAGCCATGATCCGAGTGATTTATGCCAACGCCTCCAAAAATCGGCAACACTTATGGCTTTATATGGAGAGTTGAAATTTTCCAGCAGCTTAAACCCCATCAGTCTCGATACACCAATAGCTATATCTGTATATCCTGAAAAATCACCATAAATCTGAAGTGAGTATCCCCACATGGCAAGAATACTTATAAATCCAGGGAAAGCCTCTGGAGCATCTGCTACTTTATCAATAAAATGAATGGCGATATAATCGGCGAGAACAACCTTTTTAATAAAGCCTTTTACAATTTGGATAATGGCCCAGCTAAAGTCAGTATGATTTAGCTGATATGGTTGCCTGATTTGTGGGATAAAATCTCTTGCTCTAACGATTGGTCCTGCAACCAATTGTGGGAAAAAACTAACAAAAAAGGCATAATCAAAAAAATTCTTGACGGGTTTTACCTCTTTTCTGTAAATGTCTACCACATAGCTAATGCTCTGAAATGTGAAAAAGGAAACCCCAACGGGAAGAACAATTATATCGACAAATGACCCCTGTCCCAAAACACTATTTCCTATCTGTGCAAAGACATTAAAAATTTCATATTTGGTATGAAACATTTCATTGAAAGACTCGGTGAAAAAGTAGGCGTATTTGAAATACCCGAGCGTAAGAATATTAAACAATACAGATAGGGTTACAAAAGCCTTTTTCTTCAAAATAGATACACTATTCCAAACCCCTTTTCCAATAAAATAATTGATTACAATGCTGGAGAAAAGCAATAAAACGAGCAATCCTGAAGTTTTGAAATAAAAGAAAAGACTTGCTACAAATAAGAAAATACTCCTTGTAAGTTTGAATTTATGGATATAGCTAAAAATGGCTATGACCAATAAGAAAAATATCCAAAAGTCAAGCTGAGTGAAAATGAGTGGATGATTTTCGTCAAACGTCAACAGGTTGTCAAATCTCGTCATTTCCGTGAGTTATCTTTTTCGTTTAAGCATTCTACTTGATTTAAGTATTTCAAAAATGCATCTATATATAATTCTCCTTTAAGATGGTATCCTTCTTTTGTAAAGTGCACATAATCATTTCTCATAAGCCCCTCCATTCTCCAGGTATTCGAAGAGCCTAGGCCTCCCATAAAACCATAGAAGTCCCATACACCACATCCGTATTCCTCTGCAAGCTCAACAATGACTTTTCGTTGTCTTTCCGTATTTTTATTGGGATATCTTTTTTTATAATAGCAATCATTTGGAACGGTCAATAAAATCGCACAGTGAGGGTTCGCTTGTAAAACGAGATCCATCATTTTTCTCAAGTTTTCCTTATAAACTTCAGGTTTAAAATCAGAAAAGGGAACAAACCCATCATTGGTCCCAACAGAAAAAGCGAAGTAATCAGGAGGTGAAAGCTTCAAGTCGCGAAGAAAATATTCATTATCAAGATAGGTATACAATCCTGCACCATTAATCCCAATTGAATTGTATGAAATACCGGGTAAATCATTCAATAATTCAAATCCATAAAGGTCTAGGCGAAATGATTTTTTTGTGGTCCGAATAAATTGCATATCGAGTGTTTTTATTGGATCAGTGAATCTAATTTCAGTATATCCCATATCCGCACATCGTCTAACAGATTGTATTAATAATTCATCGTCACCAAAATTAAATTCATAAGGAATTAATCCACTATTGTGATATATTCTTAATGCATTGATTGGCGGACTAACACGTGTTTTTTTATGCTTAAAGGTTAGCTGAATCAAAGAATCTGTACAAGAAATAGCTGCACCGGTAATTCCATAATGAAGGAATTCGGGTCTATGAATCACACTCCTGTATCCGCTCCATGTATTTGATGAGCTAAATCGATAATTACTCGGATTATTGGTTTTAGCAAGATTAAATGGAAACACAAGACCTCTTTCTCCTGAAAGTCCAGGCCAATTTGATTGAATAAAGCTTCTAAAATCGTGGGTATAGATATCTGCTTGAATATGCGAGCCTCCGATATGATAGAATTGCAGTTTTCGGTCTTTCAATAAAATCATCGAGTCCAAATTTTCATACAAGTAATCCCAATTTGGATTTGAATCTGATGGAAATTGAAAATAATTTTGATCAAAATCAATGAATGGGAATTGATTCATGGCATTGGTATCTATACTTATCGCATTTAATCTTATACCTTCCCGTGTATAGCTTGAATCTTGACTAAAAAAAGCATTTGGAAATGACCAAATCAATAGTAAAAAGAGTATTTTTTTAAGGTACATCTTTTTTATTTTTTTCAGTAATACTATTCAATTCCCAGTCTTTGTATGCCGATATCAAGGCATTATAAAATAATTGAGATGCCTTACTTGCTCCTTTTGTTGAAAAATGAACATAATCTTTACCAGCAAGCCCATTATTAACCCATGCGAACATTGAATTTTTCCCTCCCATGGCGTCATATAAATCCCAATAAGAAGCTCCTGCTTTCAAGCTTTGGTGTTTCATTTGTTCAACACAATACGGCAAAAATGAAAAAGTAGAATAAATACCCTCTTTATATTGAGCCATATCACTTGGCCCAATTACAATAATAGCAGCATCCTTTGAACAGCTTTGTACATATTCAATTTGTTTTCTAAATCGGTAAGCATATCCCCGAACCGAGCTGCTGTCTTTGAAGAAAGGCACTGAATTCCCTCCAAATTGCATAATGATAAGCTTTGTATTTAGTTCTTTATGCATAAAGGACATTGACTTATAATCTACTGCTTCAAAACTTGTGCCTGATGAACCTCTCATGGCAATATTTGACATTTGTACACCAATATCTCCTTCAATTGAAATGGCATTAATGATAGGACTTGAGGTAGATTTAAATATAATTTTAAGCTTCTCAGGAGTGCTTGGAAATTTCCACTTAAATACATTTGCTAAGCCATCTGTTTTAAGGGAATCTTTCACAATAAGTTCTCCTTTGTTATAAATTTCTATAAAACAAGGTGAATTACAAGAGTTGTAATAAACAGATAGATTGTTATATCTCTTACATCGAGAATACGCCACATTTGAAGGTGTTAATTCTATCCACGCCTCGCTAGGTATTCCTTTACTTGCTTTTGAACTGTCTATCTGGAATACAGCAGAGGAGAGCATAATGCCATACTTATTAGAGCTCAACTTTTCCTTACCAAAGATGATTTTTCTTTGAAAATTCGATGAATAATTATGGCGAAAGGAAATTGTGCTATAAACGTTTATTGCAGGAATAAGTCCCGGTCCGGCACCTCCAAATTGTGTTTGAAGACGTTGTCGAATAAATGAGGTCATGCGGTCTCCTTCGATTTGAGAATCACCATAATGACAAATATTAACCTTCTTTTTATTTTTTGAGGCAGATGAAAGCGCTGAGAAAAAAGTATACAAACTTGACTTAGATTTTTCGTTCATATGAAGTCGCGTTTTACTTTTAACAGCTAATACGGTATCCCTTGTGGGAAGCCCTAATGATAAAGAATCAGATTGAGCGGTTTTAAGAAACTCCTTGTCTTGATTGTCACTAATGTTAACGTCATCCAAAAAATCAAGATCTTTATTCTCCTGAGTAACTGGGTTTAAAAGATTCTCCCACGTCATAAACCTGATTTTGATTCCAAATAAATCATACCCATCTTTTGGGGCAAAGTATACTACAGGTAAAAGAATCATAGACGTAAGCAATAGAAAAAAAAGTATGTGTCTTGGTTGATATTCCTTCATCTCAGGATTCTTCTTTAAACAAATATAATTTTTTTACATACAACTTTTGTGCGTATGCAATATACTTATTAAGGTAACCTTTTTGGTATCTTTTAAGTTGCTGAAAATGGTTTAACGATCCTAAAAAAGTGTTGATTTAAGATTACTTAGATGAGGTAAAAAGTCCGCATTAATATTAGAATTGTCAAATTAAGCCTTTCTTTCTAACACTTTTTCAACTGCACTTACTATGTTTGAGGTGCCAATACCGTATTTATCCATTA
>WTIB01000166.1 GCA_011522905.1 Crocinitomicaceae bacterium
GTAGCGGGGACAGGACTCGAACCTGTGACCTTCGGGTTATGAGCCCGACGAGCTCCCAACTGCTCCACCCCGCAATATATCTTTAGAATTATTTCTTTCTATATTGGGACACCAAAGATAACTCAAAGCTTCATTTCTACCAAACAAAATTTGAATTAACTTACAGAATGACCATGCAAAAATTCTTTTTCGGTCTCCAAAAAGCTGAGCTCTCCTTCCTCATTTTCTGCCATAAGAACCATTCCTTGTGACTCGACGCCACGAATCTTTCTTGGCTCTAAATTAAGCAATACCAAAACCGTTTTGCCAACCACGTCCTCTGGTGAATAGTGCTGAGCAATACCAGATACAACAGTACGAGTATCAATTCCCGTATCAACAGTAAGCTGCAAAAGCTTGTCTGCTTTTTTGACCTTTTCTGCGCTGAGTATTTTTCCCATTCTCAGGTCCATTTTTTGAAATGTATCGAAATCTATTGTTTCTTTCATAGGTGGAAATTTTGAGTTTGTTGTTGACTTGTCTTTGAGCTTCTGAACCTCCAATTCAACAAACTCGTCTTCTATCTTTTTGAATAATATCTCAGGTGTGTTGATCTGATTTCCTTCTATCATCTCAGCATCAAAAAACGATTCCCAAGAATTGAATTCTACATTTAACATTTTTTGCAGCTTTTTAGCTGTCTCAGGAAGAAATGGAGCTGCTGCGATTGATAATTTTAAGGTAATATCTAGCGCTACCTTCATGATGACTTGTACCCTTTCAGGATCCGTTTTGATGAGCTTCCATGGCTCGTTATCGGCCAAATACTTATTTCCAATTCTGGCAATAGACATCATCTCTGCTTGGGCTTCTCGAAGCTTATACTTCATGATGAGCTCCTCTATTTTTTTTCCAGTTTTGGATATTTCTTCCAAAATTGAAAGATCTTGTGCAGAGGGTTCTCCTTGAGTCGGAACAGCACCTGAATAATATTTATTGGTAAGGACAATGGTCCTATTTACAAAGTTTCCGAAAACGTCTGCCAATTCTGAATTGACTCGAGATTGATAATCCTTCCATGTAAACTCAGCATCTTTACTTTCAGGGGCAATTGCTGTCAATACATATTTCAGCTCATCAATTTTGTCGGGATAGCTATCAAGATATTCATGTAACCACACGGCCCAATTTTTTGAGGTTGAAAATTTATCACCCTCTAAATTCAAAAACTCAGAAGCGGGAACGTTATCAGGTAGAATGTATCCTCCATGATCTTTTAATAAAATCGGAAATATTATCGCATGAAATACGATGTTATCCTTTCCAATAAAATGAACCAGCTTTCGTCCATCGGCCTTTTCCTTAAGCCAATAATCCTCCCAATCCTTACCATTCTCTTGTGCCCATTTTTTTGTGGCAGAAATATAACCTATTGGTGCATCGAGCCAAACATAAAGAACTTTTCCTTCTCCTTCAGGAAGAGGAACTTTAACTCCCCAATCCAAATCTCTAGTCATCGCTCTTGGTTTAAGTCCGCCGTCAATCCAGGACATACATTGACCAGTAACCTGATTCCTCCATTCTTTAGGATTGTGTTGTTGAATCCCGTCCAATTCGCCTTCTTTTATCCACTTTTTCAACCAATCTTCATGCTGGTCCATTGGAAGAAACCAATGTGATGTCTTTTTTAGAATGGGGCTTTTTCCACTCAATGTGGATTTAGGGTCAATGAGATCAATAGGACTTAAATCACTACCACATTTTTCACACTGATCTCCATACGCATCTGGATTATTACATTTAGGACAAGTACCCGTAATATATCTATCCGCTAAAAACTGATTAAACTCCTCATCATAATATTGCTCCGAGGACTTTTTGATGAATCGACCTTTATTATTGAGCTCCATAAAAAAGTCTGCAGATGTCTCATGATGTAATTGATTTGAAGTACGATCATAAACGTCATACTCAATACCAAATCTATCAAATGATTCACTGATTAGTTTGTGGTATTTGTTGACGATATCCTTAGGTAAAACCCCTTCTTTTTTTGCTCTTAAAGTTATTGCCGCTCCATGCTCATCACTTCCACAAACAAAAAGCACGTCAGCATTTTTCATCCTCAAAAAGCGAACAAAAATATCTGCAGGAAGATAAACTCCAGCAATATGCCCCAAATGAATAGGACCATTTGCATAGGGTAAAGCAGCAGTAACTGTGAATTTATCTCTCATTTGAAGAGCCAAAGATAATTAAGAATTTAGCTTTTACATAAAAAAAGGGCCGATGAAAATCGGCCCTTTCAATGATTATCTAATCATCTTATTCTTTTACAACTGAAAATGTAGAAGTACTTCCATTTTCAAGAGTCACATTAAACATGTAAACTCCGTTGTCTAATGATGATATGTCTACCATAGACTGACCACCATTCAAATTCACTTGATTAGAAAAAGCAATCTTTCCAGCAATATCAGATACAACTAAAGATGCTGGACCTTCTCCATCTACATCAATCATTACTTGGTTTGATGCTGGATTAGGATAAGCTCTTCCTGAAACTTCAGTAATCTCCTCAATTCCAACATTATCAACCATTTTTAGACCAAGAGAAAGAGCACTTACTCCAGACCATCCTGAATACCAAGTTGCTCCATCAATGTTAAGTGGAGAAATTGGCTGTAGATAGATTGAGTAATTCGCGTCATAATTCAAAGTGTTGTCATAACCAAATGAAATGTCAGGATTGTATGTAGTCAAACAAACCAAATATCTCAGGTCATCATACATTGGTACTGCCTCATCTAAAGGAGCATAGATAACCATTCCGTTATCAGTATTTGACGTTGGATAATGCAATCCTTGACCAACTTGGCTTAAATTATCGAAAGTAATTCCAGCCCATCCACCTGAAACATCAACCCAAGGGTCGTTCCATTCAAAGACATCCATTAATACCTCTTCACCAACTAAAGCAGTGTCTGGTGAATTCACAGCGAAATATAATCCTTCTACTGCGTAATTGGCATTAGGATAAACGTCCTGAACTCGAACACAAGTTTGGTAGCTTGATGTTGCATTGCTTGGGAAAGAATTTACATTTAACATATTTGTATTTGGATCCACATGCGCTAGAGAAAGAACATCATCTGTAACAGTAAAGTCTCTCTGGTATACATTATCAAATGTAGACTCATCTGTTTGACCTTCAACTTCAATAGTATATGTCAATTTATAGGCTCCAACTTCCCATGAAGCCGCAGATACCGTTGGGAATTCTGAAGGGTTACCATTAAAAATTGCTAAGGTATCTCCAGATGCAACAAATGCAGAAACAGTGTTGCTGTAAACGTTACCTGAAGGACCGTCTACTGAAGCAGTTACATTGAATGTATTATCAGAAGATCCAAAATTATACATCTGAATTCCTGCTTGGAACGTATAATTGTTATTTGCCATTGCTAATGGAATTGAACCATAACGTGGATTTAATACATCTGATTCTGCAGAACCACCATCATTTGCATAAAGGTTTTGCTTGTTCCCCATAAACATGACCACTTCACCATTTGCCATTTCAGCAACAAGTGCAGCACCTTGGTCCTCAGATATCATAACCAAAGGAATGGTTACGTTTAAACCATCATCACCACCAGCCATACCAACAGCATCACCAGTGTGATTTATAATGATACAACCAACAGCACCAGCATTTTGAGCATTAAAAGCCTTTGTACCAAACTGACATGAACCTCTGTAGAAAACAGCAATTTTACCTGTCAAATCATTGATAAGTGGATTACAAGCTTCCTGAGCTAATGGATGCTGAAATGCATAAGCCTCATTTACTCCAGGTGTTCCATCATCAACCATCATAACAGGAGCCTCAACGAAGGTGTTTGGGATTAAGAAATCAGGGCATGCCCAATCTCCACCTGCAGGATCAGCCCATGTAAATTCAAAATTGTAAGCAATTGAAGCAGGAGACACTCCTCTTACAACTACTTGGGCATTACTTGCAAAAGCAAATACTACCACGATTAAAGAAAGTATTAGTTTTTTCATAAATATATATTTAGTTTATTGCGAATTTAATACAAAAAAGACAATATTAAAAACATAAATTATACAATCTATTGAGTGTTAATATTACACTTAAGAGATATTAATTTTATGTGAAGATTAAATTGACTATGACGCCGCGTTATACATTTCAGCAACTTTGTCCCAATTGACAACGTTAAAAAATGCATTAATGTAATCTGGACGTCTGTTCTGATAGTTTAAATAGTATGCATGCTCCCACACGTCGAGTCCAAGTATCGGTGTTCCACCGCATCCTTCTCCCATTAATGGATTGTCTTGATTGGGAGTTGAACATACTTCAAGCTTTCCTCCTTGCACACACAACCAAGCCCATCCTGAACCAAATCGCGTTGCTGCCGCTTTCGAAAAAGTATCTTTAAATCCCTCGAAAGAACCAAAAGCACTATCTATTGCCTCAGCCAAAGCACCTGACGGATTCCCTCCTCCGTTGGGTGACATTACCTCCCAAAACAAACAGTGATTATAATATCCACCTCCATTGTTTCGAACCGCAGGTTTATCTGAGCAATTGGCTAAAATTTCCAAAATGGATTTTCCTTCCAATTCTGAACCAGCAATGGCGTTGTTTAGATTATTTGTATAACCTTGGTGATGCTTAGAATGGTGTATTTCCATAGTGCGCGCATCAATATGTGGTTCCAATGCATCATAAGCATAAGAAAGTTGTGGTAATTCAAAAGACATAAATTTTCAATTTTAAATATTAGTTTATCAAAATTAAAAAAATCATAGATTAAATGATTTCTTTCATCATCAATTCATTCAATTCAGTTATCGTATATTTACACAATGAATACGCTGAGGCCTATATCCGACTGGCTTCCCATGTCTAAAAAAGAAGCTTCCAAAAGAGGCTGGGATGAATTTGATGTAATCCTTATTTCTGGTGACGCATACGTCGATCATCCTGCATTTGGAACCTCTGTAATTGGAAGAATAATTGAGGACGAAGGCCTTAAGGTAGGGATTGTTGCTCAACCCAATTGGAAAGACGATTTACGAGATTTTAAGAAATTAGGTAAGCCAAAAATGTTTTTCGGCATTACAGCGGGATGTATGGACTCAATGGTCAATCACTACACCGCGAATAAAAGACTTCGATCAACTGATGCCTACACCCCTGGTGGAGTAGCAGGTTTCAGACCTGATTATGCTTCAATAGAATATTCAAATATTCTTAAAACTTTATTCCCAGACACTCCCGTATTACTTGGAGGTATTGAGGCTTCTTTGCGTAGGGTTACCCATTACGACTATTGGAAAGATGAATTAATGCCCTCTATTCTTGTTGACTCGAAAGCAGATGCACTCGTATACGGCATGGGTGACCAGCCTCTGCGAGAGATTTTAAGACTCCTAAAAAAAGGTGTCCCTTTCGAGCATATTAAAACCATCAAACAAGTAGCATTTCTTCAGGATGAATCTATTGCTCTTCCAAAAGTTAAATCCTGGGAGACTGTAGAATTGGCAAGTCATGAAGACTGTTTAAAAGACAAAATAAAGTATGCTGCTAATTTCAAAATAGTTGAAGTTGAATCTAATAAATGGCAGGCAAACCGAATTACTCAAAATGTTGGAGGTCAAACACTAATTATCAATCCGCCATTCAAAACGATGACCGAAAAAGAAATTGACACCTCTTTTGATTTGCCATATACCCGCGAACCCCATCCACGTTATAAAAAAAGGGGAAATATTCCTGCATACGACATGATTAAGTTTTCCATAAATATGCACCGTGGATGTTTTGGAGGTTGTAGTTTTTGTACCATATCTGCACATCAAGGAAAATTCATTGCCTCTCGAAGTGAAAAATCAATTCTAAAGGAGCTTGACCAAGTTGTCGATCTACCTGAATTTAAAGGTTACATATCAGATTTAGGAGGACCCTCTGCGAATATGTACAAAATGAAAGGTAAAGATGAATCCATTTGTGAGAAGTGTGTTTCTCCCAGCTGTATTCATCCGGTGATATGTAATAATTTGGATACCTCTCATGAACAAATGACAAAGCTTTATAAAAAAGTGGACGAGCATCCAAAAGTGAAAAAAGCGTTTGTGGGTTCAGGAATCAGATATGACTTATTGGTCGACGATTTCAATAAAAACAATGAAGATGGAAATCATGATGAATATATTGAACAAGTTATTACTAGGCATGTAAGTGGAAGACTGAAAGTTGCTCCAGAACATACCTCAGACGACACATTGAAAGTGATGCGAAAACCATCATTCAAATACTTTCACAAGTTCAAAGAAAAATATGATAAGATTTCTGAAAAACACAATCTAAATCAACAGCTTGTACCCTACTTCATTTCTTCTCATCCAGGTTGCGACGAAGTGGATATGGCAAATTTAGCCGCTGAAACAAAAGATATGGGATTTCAATTGGAACAAGTTCAAGATTTCACACCAACACCAATGACGGTCGCAACAGTTATTTTTTATGCGGGAGTACATCCATATACATTGAAACCTATTCAAACCGTAAAAACTAAAAAGGAAAAACAAAACCAAAACAAGTTTTTCTTCTGGTATAAAAAGGAGAATCGAAACTGGATTAAAAATAAATTGGAAAAGGCCAATAGACCAGATTTAATGAATAAGCTTGTCGGTGATGATCAACAAAGAGAAATGCCTTCATGGTTAAAGAAAAGAAGGTCAAAAAAATGAAAAGAATTATTTGCCTCGTCATTATTGCTCTTGAGGGTTCAGCATTGTTGAGCTTTGAAATCATTGCCTCTCGTCTTTACACCCCACATTTAGGGAGCTCAATTTACGTATGGACGTCTATACTTTCAATGACCTTGATAGCGCTTGCCTTAGGGTATTATTATGGTGGAAAAATCATTCGGGAAAAAATTCCGAGTTTTTTAAGAATTAGTTTAATCGCTGGTTCAATTTTGATTTTCATTTCTCCGTACACGGCTAAATTCATTCTGCCCGCAACAGATCAATTGAGCATTGAGCTGGCTTCACTCATATCTGGAGCAGTCATCATCATTCCTCCTATTTTCTTATTAGGACTTGTTTCTCCAATGATTAGCCATTTCATCTCATCTGACTATGGTAAAAATTCAGGTTTAGTCTATGGAACTGGAACTTTATTTGGAGTTATCAGCACGATTGGTTTTGTCCATTTCATATTGCCAAGTTTTGGTGTTCATAATTCTGTTCTAATCATCGCATCCTTGGTATGCGCTGCTTTTTTGCTAACCTTTTTAATCCCTCAAAGTGAATCCTAGTACGATAAAACAACTTGCCTTTATCGAAGGAGCTTGCGTAATGCTTCTTGAGCTAAGTATTCCTCATGTTATGGCCCCAGTATTAGGGAATTCAATTAATGTATGGTCAACCATGATTATGATGTCTGTTGGGGGACTGGCGATTGGATATTTCTTGGGAGCCAAAATTATTTCAAGTCAAAAACCAAAACAACCTATTCATTTTATTTTTGGGATTAATATTCTTATTCTGTCCTTATGTATACTATTGATTACCATTCAAAACTGGATTGGTTTAGGAATGAATCCAATAAATAGTGCTTACTTTTTAGCATTCTTAAGTCTTCTCATCCCTTGTGTATTTTTTGGCGCACTTCCTCCAGTTCTTATATCCATGGGAAAATCAATAGGGCCAAAAATGATAGGCGAGGTATTTTTTTATTCTACAATAGGGGGTGTGATATTCACTTTGGTTACGGGATATTTTTTAATTCCACAAATGGGGCTTTTACTGACCATAAGTTTAGGAATATTACTATTGATGTACGGTTTGTATAAAACCGACAAGTTGATTGCTTTTTTAGGTATAAAAAAATGGGGAATTCTAAGTTTTGCCTTGCTTTGTATTTTGATTTCAAATACCTACCAAGTGACTCCAAGTGAAAAAGT
>WTIB01000067.1 GCA_011522905.1 Crocinitomicaceae bacterium
ATTAATAATTTATTAAAGGGTAACAATACCTTTGTAATTATGCCTACAGGCGGAGGGAAATCCCTTTGTTATCAGTTGCCGTCGTTTCTTCTTGACGGAACCTCGATTATCGTATCACCTTTGATTGCTCTGATGAAAAATCAAGTAGATGCCATTCGTAATCTATCGAATGATGAGAGTGTAGCTCATTTCATGAATTCTTCTTTAAGCAAAACAGAAATTCAAAAAGTGAAATCTGACATTCGTGAAGGTAAAACGAAGATGTTATACGTTGCCCCAGAGTCATTAACGAAAAAAGAGAACATTGAATTTCTTACCTCAGTGGATATCTCGTTTTTTGCTATAGATGAGGCCCATTGTATTTCAGAATGGGGGCACGATTTCAGACCGGAATATCGAAGATTAAGACAAATATTTGAGGAAATATCTGAGGTGCCCATTATAGCACTCACAGCTACTGCTACACCAAAAGTTCAGTACGATATTCAAAAGAATTTGAATATGCTTGATGCCGTTGTCTTCAAATCTTCTTTTAATCGTGAGAATTTATATTATGAAATTCGTCCAAAGCGCGAGGTAGAGAAGCAAATCATTAAATACATTAAGATGCGGATGGGGCAGAGTGGTATCATTTATTGTCTCAGCCGTAAAAAAGTAGAAGAAGTTGCTGAATTGCTTCAAGTCAATGGTATTAATGCATTGCCATATCATGCAGGATTGGAAACATCCGTAAGAGCGAAGCATCAGGACATGTTTTTGATGGAAGAGGCGGATGTCATCGTGGCTACCATTGCATTTGGTATGGGAATTGACAAACCAGACGTTCGTTTTGTGATTCATCATGATATTTCAAAATCCTTGGAAAGCTATTATCAAGAAACAGGACGAGCCGGAAGAGATGGTGGTGTAGGCGAGTGCTTGGCATTTTATAGCTACAAGGACATTGAAAAATTAGAGAAGTTTCTACAAGGTAAACCTGTAACAGAACAGGATATTGGTCGTCAGCTGCTAAATGAGATTGTTTCTTACTCTGAAACTTCCGTATGTAGAAGGAAATTTATTCTGCATTACTTTGGAGAAACCTTTGATGAAAAGAAGTGCAATGAGAAATGTGATAATTGCAAAAATCCAAGAGAAAAAATTGAAGGTAAGGATTATGTCCAGATGCTGTTAAAGGCGGTTACGGCTCTTGATGAGACCCAAAAAGCCAAACATATTTGTTCATTTTTAGCAGGAAAGAATACCGCTGATATCAAGTCTTATAAACACCATTTACTTCCTGAATTCGGAATTGGAAAAGATAAAGATGAACATTTCTGGAACGCGGTTTTGAGGCAAGCTACTGTCTTTGGGTTGTTGAGCAAGGATATTGAAACATTTGGAGTATTGAGTATTACTGAAAAAGGAAGGGCTTTTATTGAATCACCAGAGTCCTTTACACTTCTTAAAGAACATGATTTCTCAAATACTGATGACGATGACGCTATTATTCAGTCTAATTCTAAAGGAGCGGCTTTTGATGAAGTGTTGTATCAAATGCTGATTGACTTGAGAAAATCCATATCGAAAGAAAGAAGTATTCCTCCTTTTGTGATTTTCCAGGAACCTTCTTTAAAGGATATGTGCTTTCAGTACCCAATTTCAAAAGAAGATTTAACCAATATTCAAGGAGTTGGTAATGGGAAGGCAGAGCGCTACGGTGAACCCTTCATCGCCTTAATTGCTGATTACGTTGAGCGAAATGATATTGAACGTCCGCAAGACATTATGGTGAAGTCTTTGGTGAATAAATCCCAGCTTAAGGTCCAGCTTATTCAAAATATTGATCGTAAGTTATCTCTTGAGGATATTGCAAAATCTCAGGGGAAGTCATTTGAAGATTTATTACTCGAAATTGAAACTGTTGTATCTTCAGGAACAAGAGTAAATATCAATTACTACATCAATGATGTACTTGATCAAGAAAGCCAGGATGAGGTTTATGATTATTTCAATGAAGCGGAAACTGATGATATCATTGAGGCATACAATGAATTTGATGGTCTGTATTCCGAAGAAGAGCTGAGGCTCATGCGTATCCGTTACATGAGTGAAGTGGCTAACTAATTTTTAAGATGCAGTGCCCTTGCAATTGAGTTTCTCGATACTGCATGATAATTTTGTTTATAATTATCAAACCATGATAGGGCTTTCTCTTTTGTAGCCTTATTGTTGTATAGCGCCTCATAAAGAGGCAATATGAATTTCCTTCTTCCGACTTTTTCTAAAAAAGCACTTAAGTATGGGTAAGCTGGAGTATAATTTGACGAAATAGACTTCAAGAACCATTCAAATTGAATTTCAGCATTTGTCCAAGCTGAAAATTGAAGACTTTCATCGAGGACTTTCATTCTTTCTGCAGAAATATTTGAAGAAAGGTGGCGAAGAAAAGTGAGCCATTCCTGAACAGAATAAGAATCTCGATCAGCTAAGGAGAATTTATTCTCAAGTTCACTCAACTTATGTTTTGAAATATCTTCGGCCATTAATTTAATTCGCTCAAATCCTTTTGATTCGATTACTAAAGCGTTTGATGGAATTCCAGCCTCGTAAATCCACTCTTTGTAATTGAAACCGATATCGTATTTCTTCAATAACTCTTTCTCTAGATACGCCACAAATTTTTCGGTATTTACAGAGGTAAATTTAAAATGGTTAAAATAGCTTTGTAAAAAAACATCCATTTTATCTCTACCAACTCTATTTTCCAAGGTTTTCAAGAAAAAAGCACCTTTGACATAAGCCACATCAGTCATGCCGTCGTCTGGATCTCGACCTTCAAGGTTTAGGAAAAGGTGAGCATCCTCAGGATGAGCACTTTTTGAAATGCGTTCAAGTTCTTCTTCAAGTTCGAAAAATTCAATAAGAGCAAGGTCATCGGCTTTACTTTTTCCGATTATTTCCTCCATAATTCTATTTTCGAAGTATACAGTGAAACCTTCATTGAGCCAAAAGTCATTCCAGGTTTCGTTGGTGACTAGATTTCCTGACCATGAATGTGCCAGCTCATGAGCAATCACTGAAACCAAGCTTCGGTCACCGGCAATTAGAGTTGGATTGGCAAAAGTCAACCTTGGATTTTCCATTCCTCCAAATGGAAAGGAATAGGGTAGAATCAATAAATCGTATTGTTCCCAAGCATATTCTCCATAAAGATCTTCAGCTACTTTCATCATATCTGGAAGTTCTTTGAATTCGTACACACAGTCATCGATTAGTTCAGGTTCACAATATACGCCTGTTTGATTTCCTAAATCCCCATAAACCAAATCTCCTACTGCGAGAGCAATGAGATAGCATGGAATGGCTTGTTTCATTTCAAAATGATACATGCCTTCTTTATTTTTCACCTTGGGGTTTGAGGCGCTCATTACAGCCAATAAATCTGATGGTACCGAAAGATCGGCACTGTAGGTTATTCGATTTGATGGAACATCTTGAATAGGAATCCATGTACGAGTTAAAATTGCCTGTCCTTGTGTATATAGAAACGGTTTCTCCTTGGAACTTGTTAAGGTAGAGTCAAGCCAATCAAGAGCTTCTGATTCTTTCGTGGTTTCGTAATATATATTTACAAAAGCCGTGTTTTTATCAATATCTACAATTAAAGGCTTACCAAGTATTTTGTTATTCGTTTCTTTACCTATCTCATATTTACGATTGGTTTCATTGTTCACATCACCGGTGGTTACTTTAAGAATTTTAAGGCCTTTGATGTCAAATATGGCTCTTTTTGTACCTGAATTGATCATTTGATGTCGAGCTACACCACTTATTTTTTTTTCAGTAAAATCTACCTTTAAATCAAGATGAAGATGTTTTGTATAGATTGAGTCGACATTTGAAAATGAATGATTTTTGACTGGAATTGTTGATGTTGTTTTTTTTTCTAGCTCACCTGTTGAACAGGAGCTAATCAATGAAATGACCAAGAATAGAGAAAAAAACAGCTTCATATTAGATTTTACTATAATTCAGTATTCCAAATTTTTCTTTACCGCTCATAAGAGCGTAAAGGAGTAACTTTTTGTTGATGACATCTAGTTTGAACATTTTTGGAACAACAATAGATTTGAGCTCTTTTCTTGTGAACAAGGTTTCTCGTGCGGTATTACCATCTTCTAGATTAACAGTACAAATGGCTGCAGCATTTTTCCTCCTTGAGAGATTAAATGAATAGCAGGTATTGTTTTCCCGAGAAAATTTTCCGTCTTCATTATAATTTTTGAGGTTATCATTAAAAATGAAATACATATTTTCTCCATTGGTAAAGGAGCTATATGAGGAAAAAGGTCCACCATCATTTGTGGAGATTTGAGATTTGGGAATTCTCTTTTGCCAATCAAAATTCCCGTCTTTTCCAATTTTAAAGGCAATAATGTCATCATAATAATAGTAATAAACAGAAGTGGATAAACCCGTTCTACTATCGTAATTGGTCCGCTCGAAAATAAAGTATTGCTCTAGAGAGCCACAAGTTGTACCATCATCCAAAGTAAAAATATCCCTCATTTTGTACCTGTAAGCTTCCCGATTCCTATTTCTGTTTCGGTTATTTAATCTTGAGTTTGAAATATTTCTATTTAACCATCCTTTATCAATCATACCTTCCTCAAATGGGGTAAATCCTTTGAAAAGGACTGAATCCTTTTGGGTATCATATCTCAGTATAAATACACCTTCAATCGGGCTGTTTCGACCTACACCATAGATACCTGATAAGGTAAACACATTGCCATTTGATGACATTTCCATATCATCTACGCGCTTTAAATCAAGGTCTAATGAAAATTCATTGAGCTCATTATTTCGAATCTTATAGATGTGTATTGCTTTAAAATTCTCAAATGATCTAGAAAAGATTCGGTCATTTGGTGTATTGTGTTCAGTAACACTGATAAAATAGTCACCGTTATTTGAAATGTGATGTTGATTGATGGTGCTCATGTTCCCATCAAAAGGAACAGTATATTCACCTTTCTGTAATTCATTCATTTGCGCATCCATAATCACATATCCGTAATCATCTTGACGGGCTTTTCTTCCTGGAATTTCCCAAAATACTGCAAAATATTCTCTGTTTTCAGAACTCTTAATGCTGAAATTGGGTTTTGCTCCCATTCTTTCATTATAGTATGATGCAATCAAAATAGATTCATCGTAAGTATTCATTTCATCATCATATGGCTGCGCATAAAGCAACATTTGACCATCTGCCTTATCTGAAAGAAAAACATAGAGCTGATCATCAAAAAGTGCTGCCGTTTCAAAATTGGCAATTCCAGTTTGAGCTACCTGCTTGATTCGTGCTTGACTCCTTAGCTGTAAGTTTTCATGATTAACAACCCGATAAGTGCCAATGGTTCTTCCACCAGACCATCTCAGTGAGTAAAAGTCAGTATTATTTTTGGGTAATATTTCCAATAATGTTCCAGGAGACCTTTCCAATTGACCCCAGAATAAATCGAAATCTTTCTCATTTGTATCCCAAGGGTTGTCCTGAGTATTACCAAAAGGGGAATACACTAGAAACAATGAGCATATGATGAGAAATCGAATCATTTTTATGGATTAATCTACCATTTGTATGCCAAGATAGTTAGAAGGGCTTATGGTTTTCAATTCTTCCTTTAATTTTTCAGAAATATCAAGACTTTCAATGAATTCATGAACCGACTCTTTTGTTACTTTGTCGTGTGTTCTTGTGAGCCCTTTCAGTGCCTCATATGGTTTCTCAAATCCTTCTCTTCTCAGAACGGTCTGAATGGCCTCAGCTACTACAGCCCAATTGTTTTCTAATTCTTGAGATATGGCCTCTTCATTTAATACCAATTTATCCAATCCCTTCAGTGTAGACTGAAAAGCAATTAAAGAATGGGCGAGGGGTACTCCAATGGCCCTTAAAACAGTGGAATCCGTTAAATCCCTCTGAAGTCTTGAAATTGGAAGCTTACCTGAAAGATGTTCGAATATGGCATTGGCGATGCCTAGATTTCCTTCTGAATTTTCAAAATCAATAGGATTGACCTTATGCGGCATTGCGGAAGATCCTATTTCTCCTGCCTTTAGTTTTTGTTTAAAGTAGTCCATGGAGACATAGGTCCAAATGTCCCTATCTAAATCGATAAGAATAGTATTGATTCGCTTTAAGGCATCGAATAATCCTGCAATATGATCGTAGTGCTCAATTTGCGTAGTTGTTTGACTTCGATGAATCCCTAATGTTTCGTTTACGAAGTGATTTGAAAAGCTTACCCAATCAATTTCTGGGTAGGCTACAAAATGTGCATTAAAGTTTCCTGTAGCTCCCCCAAATTTTGCACCGAACGGAACTTGGTTCAAGCTATTTTTTTGTATTTCAAGACGCTCTCTGTACACTTTTAATTCTTTACCTAATCGGGTAGGAGAGGCCGCTTGACCATGAGTTCTTGCCAGCATCGGGATGTCTTTCCATTCGTACTCGAGCTCCTTAATTTTTTCAATAAGCTTTTCAAGCATAGGTGTATATACTTCTTGAATACCTTCTTTTAAGGATAGGGGAATAGCGGTGTTGTTAATGTCCTGAGAGGTAAGCCCAAAATGAATAAATTCAAGCTGACTTTCAAGTCCAAGAGCTTTCATTTTATCCTTTAAAAAATATTCAACAGCTTTAACATCGTGATTCGTGGTTTTTTCAGTTTCCTTGATCCAATTGGCATCCTCCTCCGAAAACGCTTTGTATATATTTCTTAATTCTTCTTTCTTTTGATCAGATAGCCCATCTAATGAAGGGAGAGGGATTTCACAAAGTGCGATAAAGTATTCTACCTCTACAAGAACACGATACTTAATTAAACCAAATTCTGAAAAATAGGCTTGAAGTGCTTTTGTCTTTGAGTGATATCTGCCATCAACAGGGGAGATGGCGGTAAGTGGAGTGTAATTCATGATGCTTTACTAAAGCACAAAGATAATTCTATCTTTTGTAATTCGGTCATGTTTACATTGAGAACATAAACATTTAAGCTTTCGAGTGGTTAAAAATGATATGTTTCGGTAATTTTGCAGCAATGAAATATTCGGGTCGTTTTCTCTATTTTAATTGGGTTACCCTTATTCTTATCTATCTCGTTGTTATTGCGGGGAGCTTTGTTCGAATCACAGGGAGCGGAATGGGCTGCCCGGATTGGCCCAAGTGTTTTGGAGAGTGGATTCCACCAACGGACGCAAGTGAATTACCTGAAAGCTATCGAGAAGATTATTTGGAAAAACGCTCCAAGAAGGTAAAGAAATTTTCAGGTCTACTTGAGTCAATGGGAATGGAGAGCTCCGCGAAAAAACTACAGAATGACCCGTCTATATATGAAGAAGAACCATTTAATGCTCAAAAAACATGGATTGAATATGTCAATCGCTTGTTTGGTTTCTTGGCTGGAAATTTCATGCTCGCTGCTTTTTTTTGGTTGCTCTTTGCTTATCGAAAGTCAAAACTTATATGGGTATGTGGATTTAACTTGATATTAATGGCCTTTCAGGCATGGTTTGGTTCCATTGTGGTAGCTACGAATCTAGTGCCATGGACTATTACAGTTCACATGCTGTTGGCTTTGCTCATTATTGCAATTCAAATCTATGTAATCGTAATTCTTACCAATAAATCCGATTTATTTAAAAAATTTGCATTGGCACCTTGGATGAAATGGATGATGTGGTTTATTTTCGCCATTACCTTTTATCAAATGTTTTTAGGGACTCAGGTGCGTGAGTCAATTGATCACCTCATAAAGGCAGGCGTTTCTCAAGACAATTGGACGGATGAGCTCGGTCTTATATTCTACATTCATCGGAGTTTCTCTTGGCTTGTATTGATCCTATTGACCGTTATTTTTTGGTTGAATGAAAAGGGTAGAGGCTACATGCC
>WTIB01000291.1 GCA_011522905.1 Crocinitomicaceae bacterium
ATGTAGTAGCAAATATAGGCTTTAATATGTAAAATCACAAAATGTCAACAAATTCAATGCCAAATAAAAAGCATTATATTTTTGTTTAATTTTGGCTTGGCATTTTATTTGCTTAGAACGAAATAAATCTTAATTATGAAATTATCAATTGTCACATTATTTTGCTTTTTAATTGGTTTGTCTTTCGCACAAGAAGAAGCCAAAAACAACATGAAAAAGCTACCCTCAGTCGTCCTTAAAGACCTTAAGGGCAAATCTGTAAATACTGCCGAAATGGGTTTTGAAGGCCCTATAATCATTAGCTTTTGGGCCACCTGGTGCTCTCCATGTAAAAAAGAATTAAACACTATTCATGACTTATACCCCGATTGGCAAGATGAAACTGAGGTTACTCTTGTTGCTGTTTCAATAGATGATGAGAAAACCAAAGCTAGAGTTTCTCCCTATGTGAATGCCAAGGCATGGGACTTTGAGATTTTGTTAGATCCAAATGGTGATTTTAAGCGCGCGATGGGGGTTAATAATGTGCCTCATACATTTCTGATTGATACTGAAGGAAATATTGTATATTCACACAACAATTATGCGCCTGGTGATGAAGATGAATTGTATGAACACGTGCTGGAACTTGGCTCGAATTAACACTTACATGAAAATAAAGTTATTTCTTTTAGCTCCCTTAATTTTGGGGGCTTCTTTTTTATTTGCTCAAGGTACAATTAGTGGAAATGCAGAGAGTACCTTTCAGTACCTCAATGAAGATACCGTCATTGGAGCAAATCAACCTCCCTCTAAAGCATTAATTAATTCTTACATGAATGTTTTTTATACCAACGGGAATTTCAAGGCTGGGATGAGGTTAGAATCATATTTGCCAAGGATACAAGGTTATCCAAACCGATTCGATGGTACTGGTCTTGGAATGCGGTATGTTGGTTATGCAAATGATTTTGTAGATGTGACTTTGGGTTCTTTTTACGAACAATTTGGCGCTGGTCTTTCATTACGAGCCTATGAGGATAGAGCCCTTGGATATGATAATTTACTTGACGGAGCTCGAATTATCGTAAAACCCAAAAAAGGAATCGTTTTAAAAGGCGTTTATGGATACCAAAGACTTTCTTTTCAGGAGGGAAGGATTGTTCATGGAGACGGTATCGTTCGCGGAATGGATGCGGAGGTTCATTTGAATGAAGTTTTCAAAAAAATGGAAAGCTCATCATTAGACCTAACCATGGGAGCCTCATTTGTAAGTAAGTATCAAAAGGATGACAATTCAACACTGATTCTACCCGAAAATGTGGGAGCTTATGGTGGAAGAATAAAAGCGTTATACAAAAACTTTTATCTAGATGCAGAGTTCATACAAAAAGAACAAGATCCAAGTAATGATAATGGCAATATATACAATTACGGGCACGCCAGTGTTTTTAATATGAGCTACACGAGAAAAGGTCTAGGGATATTAATTTCTGGAAAATCCGTAGATAATATGAGCTATCGATCTGATCGAACAAAGGACCTTCAGGATGTCTTTATTAATTTTCTGCCAGCATTAAATAAAACACATACATATAATCTTGTTGCTACACTATATCCCTACGCTACTCAACCTGTCGGGGAGGTCGCTTATCAGGCAGACATCATGTATACTTTTCTTCGGAAAACAAAATTAGGCGGGAAATACGGAACTACAATTGGCTTTAATTATTCGACAACCTATCAGCCAAAAATGATTGCTAATTCGAATTATCCATCTGACTCAACAGGAATTGCCTATAAAGCAACTCCTTTTGTTATGAGTGATAGCTTATACTGGCAAGATATTAACGTAAATATTTCTAAAAAATTCAGTAAAAAATTCTCCGCAATTGCGAGTTACTATAATATTCAAATTAATAATGATGTTGCGAAAATATCAAATGACGCTCAAGGCATTATAAATGCTCATATTGGTGTACTTGAAATGTTGTTTAAGCTTAAACCCAAGCATTCTATAAGAACAGAGCTTCAAGGATTATTCGTCCAGAAAAAAGACGGTGTTATAAATGATAAAGGAAATTGGATTACAGCCTTAGTTGAATATACAATTTCTCCTCACTATTTTTTCAGCTTTATGAATCAATACAATTATGGAAATCCCGACAAAGAAAAAAGAGTCAATTATCCTATAATGACTTGCGGTTATATCAAAGGCTCAACACGATTTACGGTTTCATATGGCCGACAAAGAGCTGGATTATTCTGTGTTGGTGGTGTTTGTCGTTTTGTGCCGGCAAACAATGGTCTCACCTTAAGTTTTACTCAAAGTTTTTAATATGCGTTTACTACTATTTATTTTTCTTTTTGGGTTTTTATTTGTTTCATGTGATCATGTGAAGAACCCATATCCACCCGAGGTAAATCTTGAACTCGATACAACTTTATATCCGGGTCTTTGGTCTGATTATATAAATGAATGGCCTGTTTTTTCTGAAAACACCAATACCAACAGAAATGTATTAATTGAAGATTTTACGGGTCATAAATGTGTGTTCTGTCCTGCAGCTGCGGATCTTGCCCATGCATTGCACGAGGCTGACCCTTCAAGGGTGTACATTGCTTCCATTCATGCCGGACCGGACGGAATTGGAGATTTTCAATCAGTTTCGCCTCCCGATTACCCTTTGGATTTCACAAACCCTGAAGGAGTAGAAATCGGTTTGTATTTTGGGGAAAATGATGGGGGCTTCCCAGGAAATCCTAGGGGAACTGTGAATAGATTTAACAATGGAACTATTTTTCAAAGTCCAACACAATGGACAAGTATGGTAAACGATCAATTAAGCTCAAATAATTTGAAAATTAATATTCAATCTGAGCTCAATTATTATGAAGAAACTAAAGGGGCATTTTTACATGTTGAACTCGATCCGGTTGATGCGAATGTTTCTGAAAATTTGGGAATTACAGTATATCTGCTTGAAGATTCTTTAGTCGGCGACCAAAAAATGAGTGATAATTCCCATAACTCAAACTACATCCATCGTGATATTCATCGTGGAAATTTAAATGCCAGTGCTTTTGGTAGACCTGTGTCGAGTGAGGATTTAATTGGAGACAAATATTATATCAACTATAGCTTTATTGTGCCAAACCAATTAGATGGACAATACAATGCATCCAATATGCATTTATTGATCTACGCCTTCAATACGGAAACCTGGGAAATTTATCAGGTAATTAAGCAAAAGATAGTGCCCTAGGCTACTTTAACTAAATTTTAACGATTCCTTCAGTATTTCATTCTTTTTTGATTTTTTAAAAGCATATATTTGGATATATATAGTAAACTATGGCTTTAAGGCAACAACTTTCTCAAAAACTCGAACAAAGGCTGTCTCCTCAACAGATTCAGCTCATGAAGTTGTTGCAGGTTCCTACGATGGAGCTTGACCAAAGAATCAAACAAGAAATAGAAGAAAATCCTGCACTTGAGGAGGGTAAAGACCATGATGATGATGATTTTTCAAATGAGGAGTCTTTTGAAGAAGGAGACGGGGAAGAATTTGATATTTCTGATTATTTGGACGATGATGTTGCAGATTATAAAACCAAATCAAGCAACCATTCCAAGGATGATGATGATAAAGTAATTCCTTTTTCTGGAGGTCATACCTTTCGGGAAAGACTATCTGACCAGCTTCAATTATTCACATTGGATGATAATCAAAAAATTATTGCGAGTGTACTTATTGGTAATCTCGATGAAGCAGGTTATTTGAATAGGGATGTTGAGGCTATTGTTGATGACTTGGCTTTTTCTATGAACGTTCAAACGACTGAAGGAGAAATAATTGAAGTCTTAAAGATGATTCAAGAGCTCGATCCAGCTGGGATTGGAGCTAGAGATCTTCAGGAGTGCCTGTTGATTCAAATCAATAGAAAACAGGATGGAAATATTTCCCGATTTACAGCAAAAAAAATTCTTGAGAATCATTTTGAAGAGTTTACGAAAAAGCATTACGATAAAATTTCAAAAAAACTTGAGATTAGTGATGATGACTTAAAAGAGGCGATGAAAGAAATTCTAAAGCTTAACCCTAAACCCGGGGGGTCTTCAAAGAGTTCAAGTAAAAACTTTCAACAAATTATCCCTGACTTTATCATTACGGAAAATGAGGGAAGATTAGAGCTTGTTTTGAATTCTCGAAATGCTCCTGAGCTGAGGATAAGTAAAGAATATGAAAACATGCTTCGTTCCTACTCAGAAGGAGCAAAAACCTCCAAGTCAGAAAAAGACGCCGTAAGCTTTGTTAGACAAAAATTGGATAATGCCAAATGGTTTATTGATGCAATTCGTCAAAGGCAACACACATTGTTAATGACAATGACAGCAATTATGCAATACCAAGAGCAATATTTCATAACTGGTGATGAAACCAAGTTAAAACCGATGATTCTAAAAGACATTGCTGACATTGTCAATCTTGATATCTCAACCGTTTCACGTGTTGCCAACAGTAAATATGTACAGACTCATTTTGGTATATTATCTCTAAAATATTTTTTTTCAGAGTCTTTATCTACTGATAGTGGAGAAGAGGTTTCAACAAGAGAAGTGAAAAAAATATTGGCAGACGCCGTAGATTCTGAAAATAAAAAAACTCCGCTAACGGATGAAAAATTAATGATTCTTCTCAGGGAAAAGGGATATAACATTGCAAGAAGAACCGTAGCGAAATATAGGGAACAGTTGAATATCCCAGTCGCTCGAATGAGAAAGGAATTATGATGGTCTCATTTGCAAAATTCATCTCATGGATTTTCCTGCCTTTATTTATTCCTTTAATTGCACTTTTCCTTACAATGTATATTCCTTCGGAAGAAAAAGATTTAAGTAATCCTTCTCTGTTTTTTTTGGCTGACGAAATTAAAAATCAATTGATTCTTCTATTTTTTATTTTTGGAACATTGGCTCCGGGTTTCTCTTTCATACTTATGTATAGAAGACAACTTATAAGCACCATTGAAATGGACGAAAAAACAGAAAGGGTAATTCCATTATTGATTGTTTTTTCATATAGCCTTATTTTATTTCTACTCTTTTTATTTAAAGCTCCTAATGGAGTTTTACCAAAATATATTTATGCTCTACCTCTTTCTGGTGCAGTAATTTCAATTATTTATGTGGTTATCAATCACTGGACAAAAATATCATTACATGCGGCTGGAGGAGGCATATTATGTGGCTATTTATGTGCCTTTGGGATACAGCAATTAAACTTTGATTACCGCATTATTTTAATTGGCTTCATTATTTCTGGATTAGTGATGTTTGCTCGATTGGCTTTAAACAAACATTCGCCATTTCAGGTGTATTTGGGATGGAATATTGCTTTTGCAATTGCATTTATATGCAACTTGTATTATCCTTTTAACTTAATTTAGAAGCTTATTCATCCACTCCATTTCATAATTAAAAATTTCTTGCTTTTCAGGTTCGTTATGAAGCTCGTGATATAATCCATCCCACATCTTAAGATGAACATTCTCTCCTGCGTTTGAGGCAAATTCTTGACTTCCTTTTGGTGAAGTAAGTCTATCCTCCATGCCATGCATTACGAGTAAAGGTGTTTTAATTTCATTCGCATGATCAATAACATACTGACCTGCAAAATGTACATTAATAAAAAATGCCGAAGTAATCCGATCATGAACCAGTTCATCATTTTCATATTTCCGAATGACCTCCTTATTTCTCGATAGCGCATCTAATTCAAGCTCTGTTGGTTGCGACAAGGTGGGCCAAATACTTGAGCTCAATTTTGCAAGTATAATTTTCCATTTAGGAGGCTCGAATCCTAATTTCAAATATGCTCCAGTTACAATAGCACCACAAATGCTATTCGGCTTTCTGAGCAAAAAATTCAGTACCAAGTTGCCACCCATACTGTGCCCAAATAAAAAAATAGGTAGGGACGGGTAATCCTTCTTTACTTGAGTGTAGACTCGTTCTATATCATCCATTAGGAAATCATATCCTGGAGTATGCCCTCTTTTGCCCTCAGATAAGCCGTGTCCTCGAATGTCAAAAGAAATTACGGTATAACCTTCATTCGTGTAGAAATCTGCCATTTCCATGTATCTCATCGAATGCTCTCCCATTCCATGAGTTATGATCATCACCCCTTTTTCACTTTTTAAGTAATTAGAAAACGTGGCTATTTTCAATCCGTCTTTCGACAATATAGATGTGTATTCTTTCATAAATAGATTTAGGTATTTAAGATACTAAAATGATCATTTAACAAATAATTATTTCAAAAAATCATTGATTTAAGTTGCAAATAAATAAGTAGTGATGAAGCCATAAATTGGAAAATCAATTAGTTAATGTCATTTTTACACTTATTTATTATATCTTCGTAATCCTAAAACTATAACTCTTGTCTAAACTACTGATTACAATTCTTTTATGTATTGCTATATCTGCTGATTTTTTTGGCCAAGCAATAACTGTAAATGGTGTTTCTCTATTCGAATCCGGTGGAGCTCCTTCTAACTGTTCTCCTGGAGGCTACAAAACGATTAATGCCGCATCAACCAATGGTGCTTGTCTAGATCTTGCGTCAGCTGCCTTTAATGCCGGTGCTGTTTGGGTCTGTGATGGAATCGATTTAAATCAAACTTTTAAAGTCAGTTTCACAGCAAATTTTGGTTCAAATCAGGCTACGGGTGACGGTATAGCTTTTTTACTTCAAAGAGAGGCACTTCCCCAGGTCATAGGAGGACGAGGAGGAGGACTGGGTTATGCTGTTGGTGACGGTGCCGGGTGTCAAAGTGCCCCTTGCCCGATTGATCCTTCAGTAGCGGTGGAATTTGACACTTACAATGGCTCTTCTTTTGGTGATAATGATTTGCCTTGTAATCATATGTCAATACAAATAGATGGTTCAACCGCTGCGGGTGCAACTATTGAAGGTCCAAACTGTCTTCTGCCCGGTGGGGTTAGTGTTGTTGATGGTTTAGATCATGATGTTTGTATCACCTGGGACCCTGGAGTGCTTGAATATAATGTATATTTTGATGGTGCTCAAATTGGTAGTTTTGGAGGAGATATAAGAACTTATTTTCCCAATCCAACGGACGTTTGGTGGGGTTTTACAGCGGCAACTGGAGGGGCTGCACAAGACCAATCTGTGTGTAATGTGGTAATGGAAACCAATATTATCAGTCCTTCTTGTATCTGTAATCCAACGATGTCTGTAGCAACGAATTCCTTCCCCTCTACATGTAATGGTACGGATGGAAGCTTTTTAATCGGTAGTTTGGAACCTAATACGACGTATAATTTCTCATATGACCTTGATGGATTCACGGTTGGTCCATTTACGATCACGACAAATGCATTTGGAAATTATCTCCTTTCAGGACTTGGAGCAGGAACCTATACCAATTTTACAGCTGATCTTTTGGGTTGTGTTGTTGTTTCTTCTGGACCTCTATTACTCATTGAACCGGATCCGCCGATTCTTGTAATAACAGACCCTCCCGCTCGTTGTGAGCCAGGGAGTATCGATCTAACAGATGCTTCAATAACCGATGGGTCATCTGGTGGGGGCATTCTTACCTATTGGGTTGATGCTGCTGCAACATCCCCTTTACCTAACCCTTCGAGCGTAACCACGAGTGGAACGTATTATATTCAAGCAGACAATGGGTGTACTGATATTCAACCTGTAAATGTGATAGTTGACCCAGCACCAATAGTTAATTCTCCGCTACCTTGGGAAGCAATCATTTGCAGTGGAGGCTCCTTCAGTTTCACCCCAAGCGCAGATATTCCAGGAACCACATTTTCTTGGTTTACAACG
>WTIB01000066.1 GCA_011522905.1 Crocinitomicaceae bacterium
AAACTCCAGATAATGCTGAATCGGCTTTACAAGAAATGATTGCCCACGTAAAAGGACTCCTAGAAAAACTAGGATTACAATATCGCATCCTAAAATTATGCGCTGGAGATACTGGCTTTGCCTCTGCGATTACTTATGATTTTGAGGTGTATTCTGCTGGACAGGATAAATGGCTTGAGGTAAGTTCTGTTTCACGTTTTGATACGTTTCAATCAAACAGATTAAAGCTTAGGTACAAGGATGAGAATAATAAGTCTAGACTTTGTCATACGCTAAATGGATCTGCATTAGCATTGCCAAGAATAATGGCATCACTACTTGAAAACCATCAAACAGAAGGTGGAATTAACATACCCGAAGTTCTTGTTCCGTATACGGGCTTTAAAGTAATATCTTAAAATGCGGAATATTTAAGCAATTTTATGAGAAAATACATTTTTTTAATACTCTTAATAAGCTTATCCTGCTCTGACCTTGATAAGGAGAAGCAGGTAGAAAATGTATTGAAATTAACCAAGGAAGTAACGGCAATAAATCAGGAATTTGAGAAATTAAAAATAGATAGTATTCCAGCATTAAAACTGTCAACTTATGAAGTTGAGAGAAGGATAAAACAAAACTATTTCTCTGATACAATTAACCTTGAGTTTGGTCAAAAAATGGATGATTACAAGAGGATGAGGAGAATGCTTGGCCCTATTGGAAAAGAAGAATTTAGATTACATCAAAGTATTAATGAGGAATTATCTCAGCTAAAAAAACTGCATTCCGACATCTCAAATGGCTACGGTAAAAGGGAGTCTTATGATGAGTATATTCAATTCGAGAAAAATAAGGTTTCCCAAATAAATGTTCTTTTTGGAGAATACGTGAAACTTAGGGCACAGTTCTTGGAAATATATGACAGACTACACAAGGAATTGCTTGAATATGGTCGGGACTGGATTTCTCAATAATAATATATGAAGTACCTATTATTTATATCATTTATTGGATTCTCACTTTTTGCATTTTCCCAATCCAATTCTGATTTACAACTTGCTCAGCATTATTATGGGCAAGGCGATTATTTAAAGGCAAGAGAATATTATGAGAAAATTTATAATGAATCACCATCATTGGTAATATTTAAGAAATACTATGAATGCCTTATCGAAACAAAAGAATATAAAATAGCCGAAAAAACCTTAAAAAAGGAGATTGCTAAAACAAGCAATAATGTAGACCTTAAAATACAATTAGCTGGTTTTTATAGTGATAGGGAACAGTCGGGCAAGGCGAATAAAATTTATGATGACCTTATCGAAAATCAAACTAATTCTCCCTCACAATGCATTTCATTATTTAGCTCTTTTTTGGTAATGTCTAGGCCCGACTTGGCACTAACGGTTTTAAGCAATGCAAAAAAGAAATTTAAAAGCTATCCATTTAATTTTCAAGAGGCCGATTTGTACGCGCAAAAACAAGAAAAAGATAAAATGATAGAGTCATATTTGTCATTACTAGACAAGCACGACTACTATCAGGAAGCTGTTCAAAAGGCACTTTTGCGTCGATTAGACTTAGAAACTGAGGACTCCAAAGAGTTTCAGATGTTCAAATCTGCACTATTTGAAAGAGCAAAAAAAGAAAATTCGGGGGTTATTTTTTCGGAAATGTTAATCTGGCTTTATTCACAAGTAGATAATTTTGAGGGGGTTTTTAATCAGGTGGTTTCTGTGGACATTAGATCAAAAGCCAATGGATATAGACTTTATGATTTTGGAATGGTGTGCCGAGAAAATAAAGATTATCAAACTTCTATACGGGCATTTCAGGAGGCAATATCGATAAGCTCTTCTGATGATATAAAAATGAAAGCTCAAGTTGGAATTCTAAATGTCGGATATATAAAGGTTGCCAAATTAAAGAAATACACTAGAGAAGAGTTGGACAAAATCATTCTTCATTACGAAAAAGTCCTGGAAACTGTAAAGACTCCAAATTCAAGGACACTCTCTATAGTTCTTGAGTATGCTGAATTGCTATCATATCATTATGGAGACAGAGAGAAGGCATTGAAAGTCCTTACAGATACCGAGGGATCAACAATGCTTACGGACATTATGAAGGCCAAGGTAAAAATGCTTATAGCAGACATTGAGGTACTTAGAGGAAATGTTTGGGATGCGTCACTCATATATATGCAAATTAGTGAAGCCTTTAATTATGAAACTATTGGGAATAGAGCTAAATTTAAAAATGCAAGAATTTTCTACTATCAAGGAGAGTTTGAATTTGCGCAATCACAACTGGATATCCTAAAGCAGTCGACTTCGAAGCTTTTATCGAATGACGCAATTCAGCTTTCAGTAACCATAACCGATAATTACGGCTTAGATTCAAATTATATTGCAATGGCCTGGTTTTCAAAAGCAGACTTATTCATCGAACAATTCAAATTTAAAGAGGCTTTTTCCTTGTTTGATAGCATACAAGTGAATTATCCTTTTCATTCTCTTGCCGATGAAATCTTATACAAGAGAGCTAAAGCCATGGAGCTTCAGGGGAATTGGGAAAGGGCCATAGGGTATTATGAGGATATTCTCAAGTTTCACAAGGAAGACATTTTAGCAGATGATGCACTTTTCCATTTGGCTGAAATATTAGAGACTAAATTATTTCAGGATCAAGAGGCCTTAGAAAAATATAAGGCATTGCTAATTGATTACCCATCTAGTCTTTATGGACATGAAGCCAGAAAAAGAGTTCGCTTATTGCGAGGAGAAACCATCACTCCAAGCTCTGAATTTTAGTGCTATTTAGGGATATCTCTAGTAAATGATGGAATACCCGTGATGTCCATTCCCGTGATAAGCAAGTGTATGTCATGAGTACCCTCATAAGTGAGAACCGATTCCAAATTTGCCATATGACGCATCATTGAGTATTCACTTGTAATACCCATTCCCCCATGAATCTGCCGGGCCTCTCTGGCAATATTTAATGCAATTTCTACATTGTTTCTTTTTGCCATTGATATCTGCGCTGAGGTCGCCTTTCCCTCATTTCGCAGTTCACCCAAGCGTAGTGTAAGTAATTGCGCTTTTGTGATTTCTGTAATCATTTCTGCAAGCTTTTTTTGGATGAGCTGGAAGCTGCCAATTGGCACATCAAACTGGGTTCTTTCCTTTGAATATCGAAGTGCTTGATCATAACAATCCATGGCTGCTCCAAGAGCACCCCAAGCAATACCAAAACGTGCAGAGTCCAAGCAGCTTAAAGGAGCTCCTAAACCTGACCTACCCGGTAAAATATTTGATTTCGGCACACGGACATTATCGAAAATTAATTCTCCAGTTGCAGATGCACGTAAAGACAATTTTCCATGCATTTCTGGAGTGCTGAAGCCCTCCATACCCCTTTCCACAATTAAGCCATGAATTCGCCCTTCTTCATTTTTTGCCCAAACCACGGCAATATCGGCGAATGGGGCATTTGAAATCCACATTTTTGCACCATTCAAAATGACGTCATCACCATCCTCTTTATAATTGGTAATCATGCCTCCAGGATTAGAGCCAAAATCGGGTTCAGTCAAACCAAAGCAACCAACCATTTCACCAGAGGCCAACTTCGGGAGAAATTTGTTTTTATGTTCTTCACTTCCATATTTCCATATTGGATACATTACAAGAGATGATTGCACTGAGGCTGTTGAACGTAAACCTGAATCACAACGCTCTAATTCTTGCATTATTAGTCCATATGAAATTTGATCAAGCCCAGGGCCGCCATATTCTTCTGGAATATATGGACCGAAGGCACCTATTTCACCAAGACCTGGTATAAGGTGTTTGGGAAAAACGGCATTTTCATAAGCATCATCTATAATGGGCGATACTTCTTTTTTCACCCATGCCCTTGCGGCATCTCTTACCAGTTTATGTTCGTCTGATAATAATTCATCCATTAAATAATAATCGGGATGGTTGTATAGATCTGTTTTCATCAAATAAAAGCTTTTACGATCGCAAAATTAACAAATTATACAGGGCTTGTGTTTTTAATTTCTATTTAATTTTACTTCGAGCATGTATCCATTAATAAATTTACTCCAGGTCATTCAACTCTATCCAAGGGAAAATGTTTTAAAAAACACCTTATTGGTTTTAATATTGGTTTGTGTTGGATTTATTGGTTTGTCGAGATTAATGTCGCCCCAACTTTTCAAGATAGTAAATAGAGATTTTTGGTCAAGAAAATTCTACAATGAATCCTTTAGCGATTCTGATATTATTTCTCCGGCGGCAAATTTTCTTTTATTCTTGAACCTATTTATCTCATTAAATGTATGCTTAATTGCAGTTTTACATGAGTCTTTTAATCTTGAAGAGCTTGTATTTAGTAGCTTCCTAATGCTTTCTGTATTTTTTCTCTTTCAGCAACTTAGCTTTCGGTTAAGTTCTATTTTGTTAGGAGAATCTGGATTGAGAAAAAACATGTCGGTCATTACTCAACAAATATGGAATTTTTTGGGTCTCGTTATTTTTTTATTGGCCTTATTGATTTTATTAAATACGCAGCATGCTGAAATATTTAGGATACTGGTATACATTGTCTTGTTTTTACTTCCTTTTGCCCGAATTGTAAAGGGGGTAATATATGCCAAATCAAATAATTACGATTGGTTTTATATAATTTTGTATCTTTGCACCCTCGAAATACTTCCTTTGGTCGTTCTGGGCAAGTATTTTAGAGAATTATTTTAGTTAATAAAGAATTTAATAAAATAGTTTTGGCAATAAAAACAATACTAGTCTCTCAACCTAAACCACAAAGTAATAGATCTCCTTATTTTTCGCTTGCTGAAAGACAAGGTTTAACTATAGATTTCAGACCTTTTATTAAAGTAGAGGGCGTGAGTCCTAAGGAGTTTAGAGAGCAAAGGGTAAATCTTGCTGACTTTACAGGTGTTCTTTTAACCTCAAAAGTAGCAGCGGATCACTTTTTTAGAATGGCAGAAGCCACTAGGTTTGAGGTGCCAGATTCAATGAAATATTTTTGTATTTCAGAGGCAGTAGCTCTTTATCTTCAGAAGTTTGTTGCTTACAGAAAAAGAAAAATATTTTTTGGCAATCAAAATATACATGATTTAATCGATGTGCTCAAAAAGCACAAATCGGAAAACATACTATTGCCTTGTACTGATATCTTAAGAGATGTAATTCCGAATACACTCACTGAAAATAACATTCAGTTTACCAAATCTGTGCTATACAGAACAGTAGCAGCTGATCTTTCTGATTTAGAAAATGTTTTTTATGACGTGTTGGTTTTCTTCAGTCCTGGTGGAATAGAATCCCTATTGAAAAATTTTCCTGATTTTAAACAAAACAATACTCTGATAGCAACATTTGGTGCAACAACAGCTACCGCAGCTATTAAAAACGGCTTAAAACCCAACATTAGGGCTCCGCACCCTAAAGCCCCTTCTATGGTTGGTGCAATAGAGCTTTTTATCAAAGAGCAGGAAAAAAAGGCTAAAGTTTAAGTTCCTTCATTAAGGATTGAATACCATCAACTGCTTTTTGATTTATTAAACGAAATTCGTTTCCATCGTTCAATTCATCTGCTTTTGGGTCAATGATCCACTTTTGGGCATTGGGAGGACAGAAGGATAAAAGATTCGCGGCAGGGTATACCTGGAGAGAAGAACCAATAACAATGAAGTGTGTTGCACCCACCATTAAATCAATTGCTCTTTCCATCATAGGTACGTTCTCACCAAACCAAACAACGTGAGGCCGCAAGCGAAAACCTTCGGGGCATTTATCATTTTCAGAAAGCTTCCAACCATCCACAGGATAATATTCTTTTTCTTGATTTGGTCCTGATGATTTTGCATATCGAATATTACCATGCAAATGCAATACATTTTTCGATCCAGCCCTTTCATGAAGGTCATCAATATTTTGTGTAATGATTTGAACTTCAGCTTTCTTTTCCAATTCGGCGATAGCAAAATGTGCTTCATTTGGTTTGGAATTGATTATTTGTTTCCTCCGTTGGTTGTAAAAATCAGTCACCAAATCAGGGTTGTGTTTCCAGGCCTCGGGAGTGGCCACATCATGTATGTTATAATTCTCCCACAAACCATTGGAGTCTCGAAAGGTTTTTATACCGCTTTCTGCACTCATTCCTGCCCCAGAGAATATAATAATTTGTGCTTGCATAAATTTGTGTTAATCGTTTCGTAAAGTCATATTAATGTTATAAATTTACCTCACTTAAAAAAAATAAACAATGAAAAAAATTCTACTATCAGCAATTCTTTGTTCAACATTATTTGCGAGCAATTCAATTGCACAGCTTCCAGATGGAAGTATTGCCCCTGATTTTACTACGGTAGACATCAATGGGAACACACACAATCTTTATGACTACCTAGATCAAGGTTACACTGTAGTTATGGATATCAGTGCAACGTGGTGTCCTCCATGTTGGAGTTACCACCAAGGGGGTGCCTTAGAAGATCTTTGGGCAAATCATGGGCCTGCTGGAGCTCCTGGAGTTTCTGCTAATACAACTGATGATGTTGTGGTATTGTGGTTTGAAGGAGATGCTTCTACTACGCAAGCAGATTTAGAAGGTACAGGATCTAATACCCAAGGTGATTGGATTACAGGTACACAATTCCCAATCTGTGATGATGATAACATCGCTCAGTTGTATCAGTTACCATATTGGCCAATAATCTACACAATTTGTCCAAATAGAATCATAAATGAATCAGGTCAGCTTTCTGCTACTGCTCATTACAGTGGAGCTGCTGCTTGTCCTTCTGCAAGTGGAGATGTGAATGGAGCTTTATTGGGATACACTGGTGAAACAGTTTCATGTGGAACTCCAGTTGCAATGAGCGTAGATTTACAAAACATGGGTAACCAGGCTTTAACTTCTGCTACAATTGAAGTTATGGATGGAGGAAATTCAGTTCTTTCTTACAACTGGACTGGAAACCTAGCTACTTATGAAATGGAAAATGTGGCTATTGGAACAGTAACTCCAACAGCGACTACAACTTATACTATTGAAATTACTTCAGCAGATGACGATGCTTCTAACAATTCATTGTCTCAAACTATTGGTACAGCTGAAGAAACAAATAGCTCAATTACAGTTGAGTTTTTGACTGATGATTATGCTGATGAATCATACATGGAATTGACAAATTCTAATGGAGATGTTATCTGGTCAGAAGGAAACGAAAATGTTGCAGGAAACTTCAACACTGGACAATTTCCTCCTCCTGCGGATCCTACAAATGCTTTAACTAACAACACGGCTTATTCTTGGCCTATCTCACTTCCAGCTGTAGATTGTTACACATTCACTGTATACGATTACTATGGTGATGGAATTGGTGCTTCTCAATGGGGAGGAACTGATGGTTCTTGGAGCGTTTCTGATAACAATGGTTCAACCATTTTATCAATGACTGCTGCAGACTTTGGAGGTTCCGATTTAGGCTTGATTAAAAACTTATCAGCTTCTTTAGAAGATTTGACAGCTCAAAATGTTGAGGTTTATCCAAACCCAGCTACAGATGTTGTAAATATATCTTTTGAAAATACATCTGATACTTATATTTCTATCATGGATCTTCAAGGAAGAGTATTGGGTACTCAAGTTGCTTCAGGAGCAAACGGAACTCAAGTTGTTTCTTTCTCAACTGAAGGATTTGCGAAAGGAACATACGTGGTTTCTATTAAAGCTAATGGATTAACTACAAATTCAAATATTGTAATTAAATAAGAAAGCAATATTTATAAATAC
>WTIB01000070.1 GCA_011522905.1 Crocinitomicaceae bacterium
AAAACCCATTAGTTGAACAGTATTATGTAACACGATATATTGACCTTGTGAACACTTACTTTTCGTGTGATTCTATGCTTTATCTTCTAGATAGCATGGTAAATGAGATCACCCCTGAGATGGCAGGCCAATGCGCAAAATGGGGCGGCTCCGTGTCAGGTTGGCAAGCTAACGTACAAGAACTTCGAGATTTTATAAATGCTCGTTGTCTTGCATTAGAACAAGGATTAATCGATTGTTACGATTTAAATGGCCCACATGCCACAACCTTTGATGTGGACCCTCCGAATTCAGGTGAAATTAAAGTCAATTCTGTATGGGCACCAACTTATCCATGGACAACAGAGTATTTTGGCGGGATTGAAACCTACCTAAAAGCAAAGGCAGCTCCAGGATTTATTTTTGACCATTGGGAGTATACCACAGGACCCTTAGGATCTCCTATTACTGAAGATACAAATTCCATAGTCATTAATGCTCCTGAAGATATTGTAGCCGTATTTATAATTGATGACCCAAACTTGGATACGGATGGTGATGGAATCACAGATCAAATTGAGGGAACTGTGGGCACAGACCCAACCAATCCTGATACTGATGGAGATGGAGAAAATGACTCGATCGAGGTAGGTGATCCAAATAACCCAACTGATACTGATGGCGATGGCATTATAGATGCATTAGAATCAAGCAATAATGATCAAGATGGCGATGGTATAAATGATGAAGAAGATCCAGCAAATACGGACCCTTGTATTCCGGATCCGAATGCAGGTAATTGCGATCAGGATAATGATGGTCTTACAAATGATGAAGAAAATGCTATTGGAACAGATCCAACAAATTCAGATACCGATGGAGATGGATACATCGATGGGCAGGAGAATAATGCGGGCACGGATCCTCTTGACCCTTGTGACCCAGACGATGTTTTACCAGAATGTAATATTGACAGTGATGGTGACGGAATCACCGATGCTCAGGAGGAAGTTTTAGGTACTGATCCAAACGATCCTGACACTGATGGTGATGGCCTCACAGATGGAGCTGAATACAACAATGGAAGCGACCCACTAGATCCTTGTGATCCAGACGATAGTAGTCCAGATTGTGCTGAAGGCATTCATATTCCAACAGGTTTTTCACCAAATAACATTGGTCCCGAGGAAAATAATGCATACAGTATCATTATTGGGCAAGATGTGGCTAGCTTTCAATTTAAAATCTTTGATAGATGGGGCAAAATCATGTTTGAATCCACTGTAAGAGGATTTGAATGGGATGGAACAAATAAAGGTCTAGATTGCAATGCTGGAGTATATCCTTACATTATGACCGCAACATATTTAGACGGCACATCTGAAACATTATCTGGTAATATCACTTTAATAAGATAAGATGAAAAGGCTATTGTTTTTGTTTTTAATGCTTGATTTTTTAGCGGCTGCTCAAGATTTTCATTATTCTCAGTTAGATCAATCCCTTACGCTCATAAATCCGGCAACCACCTCTACATTTTCAGGTTTTGAACGCATCACACTTCAACATAGAAACCAATGGCTTGGTGCAGGAACTCAATTTATGACAAGCATGGGAATGGCTGAGTTTTCCATAGGTAAAATTGCCCGAAAAAAAAGTGCTTACTCGGGAGTAGGTGTTTACTTTATGAACGATGTTGGAGGAGACTCAAAATTTAGTATTAAAACAGGAGGAGTTACAGCCAGTGGTGTTCTTCCCATTGCAAGAAGTCATACTATTTCAGCAGGAATACATGCCGCTTTTTCCAATAGATCCGCAGATTTTTCTAGAATTTCATTCATGAATCAATGGAATGGTTCAACATTTGACCCGACCATTAATTCAGGAGAGAATAATGGAATTTCATCTTTTTCACATTTAGATGCTGGAGTAGGAATCGCGTATGGTTTTAATAAGGAAAATGAAAACACGCTTTCCAGTAATGAAATGAGTTTTCAAGGTGGGTTTTCCGTGCAGCACTTGAACAAACCAAAGCTCAGATACAACTCATTGGTTGATGATAGGCTTTATATGAAATTCTGTTTTCATGCTAATGTGAGATATGGATTATCTCCTGAATCAAATTTAGAATTGAGTGCAGCACAATTCATTCAAGGAAGCCATTATGAAACCATCGCGGGTGTATTTTATCGACTAAAGACTAAAAATGCTTCTAGGGTGACTTCACTTATGAGTAATCAATACTTTGTTTTTGGAACATATTTTCGAAGTGTGGGAACAGTCATACCTACTGTATACTTTGACCTTGGAGCTTTCAGTATTGGAGTTTCTTATGATTATGAGTTTGGTCAGCTGTCAAGTATGTATAAGCAATCTGTTGAAGTAAGCCTTAAATTTAACTCAGGAAAAAAATCAATCTTTAGCAGCTCTAAGCTTCATTGATGAAATGCAACCATTTATTGGACTGCTCCGCGTTTAGTACTCGAGGCATTTTATTTTGAGATCCGACCTTACCAATACTCTCCATAAAATCGTAAAATGTTTTTGGTTCAAGTATTTTTATTTGAGGAGTAGCAAGGCTATATTTTCTTGCTGATTTGTAGTCATCATTTAAGCGACAGAGAACTTCGTCAAGGTATTTCATGATTTCTTGCGGATCTACTCCTAAATCTGAAGAACCTAAAAACCAACTGTGACATTGTTTTTCTGCATCGGCATATATTGTGAATTCGGAAAATTGAATATCAAATTTATTACCCGTTTCTAAAAGTCCTTCATGGATATTGCCCAATGACAAGTGCTCACCACAAAGGCTTAAAAATTGTCTAATTCTACCTGTAATTATAATTTCATACTCTTCGGTGTCAACAAATCGAACGAGGTCCCCTGTAAGATATCTCCATAATCCGGCATTTGTTGATATCACAAGTGCATAGTCCACACCTTCCTTTACTTGACTGACTGTATAAGCCTGAGCATTCGGTTTTATTTTTCCCGATTCGTCAAAATATTCAGAATTGAAAGGAATGAATTCAAAAAATATTCCATTATTCATCAATAATTTCATTCCTCGGCGAGAACCATCAAGCTGATATCCGAAATAGCCTTCACTTGCTAAATAGGTATCGAGAAGGTTTATCTTGTGTTTCGAAATACGATTGAGTCTTTCAAGGTATGGCTCCATAAAAACTCCACCATGGACATAAACATGCAAATTGGGCCAAATATCATGTATTGTATCCAACTGGTAATGATCTACGATTCGTTCCATAAGCATTAGGCACCAGCTTGGAATCCCAGCTATAATGCCAATATCCCATTTGGGTGCTCTTTGGACCATGACATCAAGCTTTTTATTCCAATCAGACATTCCACTGATACGTGGACCTGGTTTGGCAAAAGGGGAAATAATGAACGAGGTGTGTTTTTTAAGTATTCCACTTAAATCTCCTTCAACATGAGTCTCTTTGTAATTGAGTTTTGTAGAACCACCAACAGCGAGTAGGCTTGTGTTGAAAAATGATTGAGGTAAATCCAATCCGTGTAGTAATGACAATTGTCTAATACTTGTTTTTTGAAATGAGCGTATCATTTCAACAGTTATTGGAATACGTTTACTCGGAGAACCCGTAGTTCCTGAGGACAGGGCATAATATTTTATACGACCACGCCAAGTATTGTCTTTCTCTCCCAATAATGAATATTTGAGCCATTTCTCATAAAATTCATCGTAGCTCGTAACGGGAACATTTTTTTGAAATTTTTTCAGCTGATTGGAGGTATTTAAAATCTCCTGAAATTCATGAGATATCCCAAATTTGGTAGATTTAGATTTAGACAGTAAATAGCTCAAAACCTCTAGCTGGTGCTTGTAACCCAATGTTTTTCTTGCGTTTTTTCTGTAGCTTAAGGCTGTTGTTGTCTTTAATAACCTTCCTATTAACGGCATTTATAGCTTGATGTATTGATTTTAAAGGCAAAAATAAAGATAAATATTCATCTTATTTTTCGATAGTTTATCTTAACTTTGCCTCAAATTTAAAACCCATGAGTGAAAAATCATTTATTGTCCCACATGACTTTACTCCTGTAGCTGACATTGCTCTAGAGCATGCCATAGCAACTGCTAAACCTTTAAATGCTGAAGTTCAATTGGTACATGTAGTATCTAAAGAAAATCAAATTCACGAGGCCAATCAAAAGCTCGATTCAATTGTTGAGAAATATGCTTCAAGTGGAGTGAAAATTGTTGCCAATGTTAGACTTGGTAATATTTTTGAAGATATTGGTGATTTTGCTTTAGAACATGAAGCTGAGCTCATCTTTATGGGAACCCATGGTGCGCATGGTTGGCAACATGTAACAGGAAGTCATGCCTTAAAGGTAGTTACCAATTCTTCTGTTCCGTTTATCATCGTACAAGAAAAAGTGGTTAAGCCGACAGGATACGACTCGATTGTTGTTCCGATGGATTTAAATAAAGAAACCAAACAAAAACTGACCATTGTTTCAAGGTTGGCAAAATATTTTGGGTCAAAAGTGCATGTTGTCATTCCAGATGAAACTGATGACTTCTTGAAGCATCAGGTGAAATCAAACATTGTTTTCGCTAAAAGATTTTTCAAAGACCGTGGTGTTGATATGCAACACTCCATTATTTCGAGATCAGGTTTTGATAAGGAAGTGGTAAAATATGCAGTATCTGTAGATGCAGATTTGATTGCCATTATGAATCTTAATAGAAACAGTTTCTTAAACGCACTTTCTTCAAATTACGAACAATACATCATTACTAATGATGCTTTAATACCTGCACTAATTGTAAATCCAGTTTACAAAGAAGGGTATGGCCAAAGTATTCTATTCAGCTAAAATTCTGAATTTCAGTTGAAGTGTTGTTCCAATAATCAATAAATGGCTCAATATACAACGCTTAAAAACTTTTTAGCTTCGAACAATAATCGTTTTCTTGAACAGAATAACGAGGACCTTCAGAATGTTTTAAATGATTTGGCTGAAGCTAGTATTTCAGTGAGTAAGGATATTTCTCGTGCGGGCTTAATTGATGGTTTTTTGGGTGCGCAAGGAGGTCAAAATGTACAAGGAGAAGACCAGCAAAAGCTTGATGTAATTGCCGATAATGCCTTTATTGATGTTCTAGAAAAGGGAGGAGCTGTCTGCGGGGTGGCATCTGAAGAAAATGAGAATTTTGTGTCATTTAATAACCCTAAATCACAATCCGGTAGTTATGTCGTTCTCTTTGATCCTTTAGATGGCTCAAGTAATATTGATGTCAATGTGTCCATTGGTACCATTTTTTCTATTTACAAACGAATTTCACCACTTAATGGGCCCGCTTGCATCGAAGACATGCTTCAAAAAGGAACCGAACAGGTCGCCGCTGGCTATACACTTTATGGTTCCTCAACAATGTTTGTTTACACTTCAGGTCAAGGAGTAAATGGCTTCACCCTTGAACCGAGCAAGGAAGAATTTTATCTTTCTCACCCGGACATGAAAATGCCGGTTAAAGGAAGATATTATGCAATGAATGAGGGAAATATTAATGAATGCAATCCAAAGATTATAGATTACATCAAGTACTGTCAAAGTAGAGACAATGATTATGGAAGTCCTTATTCAGGCAGATATATTGGATCATTAGTCGCAGATTTTCATAGAAATCTGATTAAAGGTGGAATCTATATATACCCCTGCACTAAAAATGCGCCTGAAGGAAGACTTAGGTTATTGTATGAGTGTAATCCTTTGGCATTTATATCTGAACAGGCAGGCGGATTATCAACTACAGGAACCCAAAGAATCATGGATATTCAACCTGAAAAATTACACCAAAGAGTTGCTTTTTTCACAGGGTCAAAGAATATGGTTGAAAAAGCAATGGGATTTTTGAAATGATATGAGCCTCTCATCATTTTTAGCGCATCTTCAGAATCATCCAGAAATCAATCTTTCTGCCGAAAAACTTTCACAAGCTAAATGTAAAATTCATTGGAAAGGTACTTTGGGGTCGGCAAAAGGGATTTTTTCTTCGGCCGTAGCACAACAATGTCCAGGACATCATGTATTTATTCTCAATGATAAAGAGGATGCTGCTTATTTTTTAAACGATTTACAGGGCCTGTACCCTGAAGATCAACGATTGGTTTTTTACCCTGCTTCATATAAGGTACCCTATCAATTGGAAGAGGTCGATAATGCCAATGTAGTGGCTCGAACTGAGGCATTGAAAAAGCTGAGTGGCCAAGATAACTGTTGGATCATTACCTATCCTGAGGCTTTATTTGAAAAAGTTTTAACTAAAAAGAAACTTGTATCCAACACGATGAAGATTGAGGTTGGAAAAACCTATTCAATAGATTTTATAAATGAATTATTGCTCGACTATCATTTTGACAGGGTAAACTATGTTTATGAACCGGGTCAATTTTCAATTCGAGGAGGTATTGTTGATGTCTTTTCATACGCCAGTGACACACCCTACAGAATTGAATTTTTTGGGAATGAAGTGGAGTCTATTCGAACATTTAATGCTGCAGATCAGCTTTCCATCAGTTCACATCAATTTTTCAGTATTGTCCCAAACATCCAAGGTAAAATGATCCTCGATGGAATGGATTCCTTTTTTCAATACCTAAATGGGGACATTACCATATGGATCGATTCAGTAGAACGGGCAAAACAAACCTTAAAAAATGAATTCGACAAAGCCCTCAAAATATATGATTCTTTAGATCAGGAAATAAAGAAAACGGTGCCCTCCGATTTATTCATAAACGATAAGGATCTGGTATTAAATTTTGAAAATCTCAAGCTTGTTGAGATGGGTACAACATCTTATTTTGAAAATGCTAGCCCAATAAATTTTGAACTAATACCACAACCTAGCTTCAACAAGAACTTTAATTTACTTATTGATGATTTAGTTAAAAATCAAAAGAACCAATTCAAAAATTATATATTCTCAAATCAAGCAAAACAGATTGAAAGGTTATATCAGATTTTTGAAGATATAGGTGGAGAAGTTGCTTTTACGCCAATCCATTCGGCGCTTCATGAAGGGTTTATTTGTAAAACCTTGAAAATTGTATGCTATACAGATCATCAGTTATTTGAACGGTATCACAGATTCAGACTCAAAGAAGGATTTAGAAAAGCCAAACAAGCCCTTACCTTAAAGGAAATATACAATCTGCAGAAGGGGGATTATGTTACCCATATTGATCATGGCGTTGGACAGTTTTCTGGACTTGAAACCATCGATGTGAATAACAAAAAACAAGAAGCGATTCGTTTAATTTACAAAGATGGAGATGTACTCTACGTAGGTATTCATTCGCTTCATAGGATTTCAAAATTTACGGGAAAAGAAGGTTCTGTTCCAAAAATGAATAAGCTTGGAACCCAATCATGGAATACGCTTAAGTCTAAAACCAAAAAGAAAATAAAAGAGCTTGCTTTTGACTTGATTAAGCTCTATGCCAAACGAAAAAACCAACCTGGCTACTCATTTGCCGAAGACACTTATCTTCAAAATGAATTGGAAGCCTCCTTTATTTTTGAGGATACTCCGGATCAATACAAAGCAACGCAAGATGTAAAAAAAGATATGGAATCACAAACACCAATGGACCGCTTAATTTGTGGAGACGTTGGGTTTGGCAAAACTGAAGTTGCTATAAGAGCTGCATTTAAGGCTGTAGCCGATAGCAAACAGGTTGCTGTCCTTGTACCAACAACCATTCTTTCCTTACAGCATTATAGAAGCTTTAAGGAGCGTCTTTCAGAATTCCCTTGTAATATCGAT
>WTIB01000290.1:0-3201 GCA_011522905.1 Crocinitomicaceae bacterium
GGAATGGGCTACAAGAATGTGGTCGATAGTACAAATGGGTTGGACTCTATCATTCAAATTCAGGGTGATGGTATAGATACTGATGGGAATGGTATGCCGGATGCCAAGATTGACCCCAATGCAATTCGTATCAATGCGGAAGGTGGTGTATACCTGGTGCAGAAGTTTTACTTTGAAATACTTTCCACTACAAGCCTGCCAGGCACCACACTTGTATTGGAGGATGCAAATAAATCCGTTACTATTCAATTCTCTTTCAATGATGCGGGTGCGGGTGCTACGACTGTTCAGATCGGTACGCCCGGAAATCTTCTTCCATTGAGCGATATTCGCACGAGAGTGGCAGATGTAATCAACGCTCATTGGAATAATCCTACAAACCTGATGGAAGGCCCAGTTATTGAATTGGGGTTTGGTAATGATTTTACCCTGAGTGCACTTACTGGTAGATTTACATACGACAACCCGACCTCCGTGCGAATTGATCAATTAAGCAACATGCTTTTTAGCGGGGAAGGATTTACCCCAGCAACTCCTGTCATCACACCACCGCCGGTTATCCATGGATTTTCCGAGGTTCTCTCCGGTACCAATTTGACTTCTGGAATTTCAAATATATCAAATGTAGTTCGATCAGAACTTGTTGGAGATCATAACTCGAACAATATAGCGGCATACACACAGGTTGAGCATCACATGGGTGATTTTGATTTTACGGCAGGTTTAAGACTTGAGTATTTCACAATGGATGGTGAACGCGGTGATAGTGATTTTATGATTTCCAAGAAAGACTCAACGATTTTGCCATTTTATCCCGTCGCTAGGTCTGGATTCCATTATAAATTGGCGGAGTATACGCATTTGAGGGCATCCTTAGGGCAGGGAATTCGATACCCTGCAGTAGGTGAGAGATTCATTCAGACAAGTGTAGGTGCATTGAATATTTTTCAAAATCCAGCGTTGACTCCTGAGATTGGATGGGCTGGTGAAATTGGATTAAAGCAAGGGGTTCGAATTGGAGATTGGAAAGGAATGCTTGATATTTCTGGCTTCATTAATGAATATCAGAATATGATTGAATTTACCTTTGGTATTTACAATCCATTGAATGGAGATGCCGTAAATGCTGTACAAGGAGATCCGGTTTATGATGCTCTCACTGATCAAGGTTATACAATATATGATTTGATTGGCTTTAGAGCTCAAAACGCCGAGGCAGCGCGCATCACTGGGATTGACTTTTCATTCAATAGTTTTGGCAGTATTGGAGATGTTGAAATTGTTTCTTTGATGGGTTACACCTACATGAACCCCATTAGTTTGAATACAGACTCTCTCTACAGATTGACTTGGTCTGATACAACTGAAAATATATTAAAGTACCGTTATCGACATCTCGTCAAAGTTGATGTTGAAGTAAGCTATAAAAAGTTTAGTTCAGGGATATCGCTTCGATACGGAGGATTTATGAAGAACATTGATCGAGTGTTTGAAGAATCTATCGGAGGAACATATATATTGCCTGGCCTTAAGGAGTATAGACAAATATATAATCGAGGGAATTTGGTCATTGATTATCGAATTGGATATAAATTAAATGACAATTACCGACTTGGTTTCATGGTAAATAATTTATTGAATTCCGAATATACAAGTCGTCCAGGAGATATTCAGCCTCCTCGAAATTTTTCACTTCAAGTTCAAATGAAATTTTAATGAAAGTTATTGGTGTTATACCATCAAGATACGATTCAAGTAGATTCCCTGGGAAACCCCTTATTGATTTGGATGGAAAATCCATGATTAGAAGAGTTTACGAAGGTGTTGCTTGTTCTAAAAAAATTCATGAAGTGATTGTTGCAACTGACGACCAAAGAATAGTTGAGGAGGTGGAGTCTTTTGGCGGGAATGTAGTGATGACATCAACGAATCACAATTCTGGAACTGAGCGATGCATTGAAATAGCAAATAATTACGAGGACTTTGACATACTCATCAACATACAGGGAGACGAGCCTTTGGTTGAGGCAAGACAAATTGAACAATTAATTGATTCATTCGAAGATAGTTCTGTACAGATTGCTACATTGGCCTCTAAAAATATTTCTACTCAAGATCTTTCTAATCTAAATCGAGTCAAAGTAGTATTGGATTCTTCCGAGTATGCCTTATTTTTCAGTAGGAGTATCGTTCCCAACAATTCAAAATTGGGTAATCAATATTCATATTTGAAACATATTGGACTTTATGCGTTTAGAAAAACAGCATTGCATAGAATTTCTTCCATGACTTCTTGCGAATTAGAGAGGGCAGAATCTTTGGAACAGCTGAGATGGATGTTTCATGGAGAAAAAATAAAAGTGGTGGAAACCCATATTGAGACACCAAACATTGATGTGCCAGATGATGTTGAAAAGGTTTTAAGACTATTGAAGAAATCAGATTAATGATTGGATTTTCTTTTTAACTTTGAGTATGACGAATTTTGATAAAGTACTGTTTGACCTATTGGTTCATCACAATTGTGTGATCATTCCCGAATTTGGTGGTTTTATTGCAAAAAGGGTTTCCAGTCAAATCGACTATGAAAAAGGAATCATTTCACCTCCTTCTAAGCATCTACTATTCAATCGATTTCTCACCGCAGATGACGGACTACTTATTTCGTCTTTTGTTCAATCTGAAGGAGAAGATTACGATGCTGTAAAAACAAAAATTTCGAATATTGTTTCAGCGCTGGATAAAAAACTGAGTAACGGCGAGGAGCTTACATTTAAACATATAGGAACATTGAAGCGTTCTGAAAATGGCAATTATGTATTCAAGCAAGATCGGACATTTAATATGCTTGCTGATGCTTATGGGCTAACAGAATTGGACTTTGTTTCAGCTCAAGAGATCAAAGAAGAGCTTGTTGAAGAGGAAAGCATTCTTGTTACAGAAAATGATGAAATTGATAGTGTTTCAGAGACCAAAAATAGGTCTATTGGGGTTAAAAAAATATTGAGATATGCGGCTGTTGCATGTATTCTTCCCTTGGCTTTTTATAGTTTTTGGATTCCATTTAAATCTGATTTCTTTAGCTCAGGTTTGATTTCAGTAGATGATTTGAATCCATTTTATACGAAAGAAGCGGGAAAATACGAACCTAAACCTTCGAAGCACATTATTACTATTGAGAAAACATCAACTCATACAAAT
>WTIB01000290.1:3301-7798 GCA_011522905.1 Crocinitomicaceae bacterium
ACCTAAACCTTCGAAGCACATTATTACTATTGAGAAAACATCAACTCATACAAATAATGCAGTTCAAAATCCGGAAGCTAACAAAATTGAAGAGCTTATAGTTCCTGAAGAAGAAGCGATAGTGGTTGAAAAAAATCTTTATTCAAGTGAAGTATCTTCACCAGAATCAAATAAAGTGCCTTATAACAAACAATATATTGTAGGGTGTTTTGCAGTAAAGGAAAACGCTCTTAACTATAAAAATAAAATTGAGGGGGATGGGTTTTTCCCTACAATTAGCAAGTCAGGTAAGTTGTATCGAGTATCGATGGGCATTACCTTTTCTAAGGAGGAGTATGATCGTCTCATAGCAACAGTTATTTCTAAAGGCTATAAAGGTTGGACTTTAAAACAATAAAAAAACATGAATTTCAGAATATTAATCGTTGCAATTTTTGCAAATTGTGCTTTGACTCATGCACAGTTAAAAACAAATGTTGAAGGAAGTAAGTTTGAATTTAAAAAGGTAGTTAGCCATGATGTTTCTCCGGTTGAAAGTCAGGGAAGGGCAGGGACATGTTGGAGCTTTTCGGCTCTGTCTTTCTTAGAATCAGAAATCATGCGTATTAATAAAACGGATAAGCCTATTTTGCTTTCTGAAATGTTTATAGTTCGGAAGGCGTATGAGGCAAAGGCTCAAAAATACATCCGAATGGATGGTAATACCAACTTTGGTCAAGGAGGCGCTTTTCATGATATACCATACGTGATCAAAAATTATGGAATTGTTCCACAAAATGTCTATACAGGTCTAAAGAAAAAATCGGATACCTACAATCACGCTGAAATGTTTAAAAAATTAAACGAAATTGTTGTTAATGCAAGAGCTGAGGGTAAAGGAATTCAAAAGTCCTGGGTTGATGCCTACAATGCGGTTTTGGATGAGGAGTTAGGTGAATTACCTGAAACTTTTAAGTATAAAGGAGAGAAATATACACCCAAAACCTTCTATAATTCATTAGGAATCGATATGAATGATTATGTATCAATTACTTCTTTTATAAACCACCCATTACATTCCAAATGCATGCTGGAAATTCCAGACAATTGGTTGTGGGAGGTAAGTTATAATGTTTCTTTGGATGAAATGTATGAAACGGTTTTACATGCTTTAAAAAGTGGTTATACCGTAGCCTGGGGAGCCGATGTGTCAGAAAAAGGTTTTAGTTTTAAAAATGGATTGGCAATAGTCCCACTTAAAAAAGAAGAAATAGTCGTTGAAGGACAGGATAATGAGAATTTTTCAGACGCTGGAGCTGATAAAAAATCCTCATATTTTACCCAACCAGATTCAGAGGTTGAGGTAACGCAAAAAATGCGTCAAAAAGGATATGATCATAAAGAGACGACTGATGACCACGGTATGCATATTGTCGGCTTGTACAAGGATAAAAAAGGTAGAAATTTTTTCTTAGTTAAAAATTCTTGGGGAACATCTAACTATCCTAAAGGTTATCTATATGTTTCTGAGTCTTATTTTAAACTAAAGACAATAAATATTTATCTTCATAAGGATGCGATTCAAGACATGTTAGCTTCAAAGCTCGGCTTGAACTAATATTTATCATTACTTAGTGTCATCGATACACTTATTTCATTAATTTTGTTTTCTTAAGTCATTCCCGTTACGTAAATTTGTTAAGCGATGAGTACAAATAAAATTATTGGAGTAAATGGATTCGGACGTATTGGACGATATTTGACACGTCTTGCCATTCTTGATCCTGAGGTTGAGGTAGCCCTTGTTAATGATCTTTCTGATGTGCATACGCTGATGCATTTATTCAAATATGATAGTGTTCATGGCCGTTTTGAGATTGATTTTAAAATCGAAGGCAATGTGGTGCTTTTTGAAAATGGAAAAAAAATGTCATTTTCACAGCAGCGAGACCCTGGCTTAATTGAATGGTCTAAATTTGGTGCTTCAACTGTTGTTGAGTGTACGGGCTTATTTCTTACAAAGGAGTCTGCCTCTCAACATTTTAATGGAGGCGCGAAAAAAGTAGTTTTATCTGCTCCCGCAAAGGATAAAGATGTAAAAACAGTGGTTTTAGGTGTTAATGACCACCTGTTGTCTGAAGATGATCGCATTGTTTCCAATGCCAGTTGTACAACAAACAATGTGGCTCCACTTATAAAAGTAATGCTCACAATGGCTGAAATAGAAATGTGTTACATCTCAACAATTCATAGCTATACATCAGACCAACGGCTTCATGATTCACCCCATAAGGACCTCAGAAGAGCTCGTGCAGCCGCTCATTCTATCATCCCTACTTCAACAGGTGCTGCAAATGCTATTGTAAAAATATTTCCTGAATTAAACGGAAAAATATCTGGAGGAGCAATAAGAGTGCCTGTTTCAGATGGATCAATGACTGAGATTACGCTTATTTTGGATAAAGAACTGCAAATGGAAGCCATTAATAAAAATATGGCAGAAGCCTCAAGCTCTGATTTGAACGGAGTATTGGCAATAAATGAAGATCCAATTGTTTCAATAGATGTTATTGGTGCTCCAGCGAGTTCTATATACGACAGAACTTTATCTAATGTTTATGGAAAAATGGTTCGAATTGTGTCCTGGTATGATAATGAATCAGGATATTCCAATCGACTTTTAGAACTCTCTAAAAAAGTAAGCTAAATTCAAATTACGTAAATGCACGTAATTATCCATTTTATTACACGTAGGCTTGTCTAGGTACCCTATTCTATTTTTCTTGTAAACCATTTGTATTCTCAGATTTTCGGGCCATTCTGTCTCATCTTTGACTTGTAATTAACAAATACAAGGTCATGAATGCAAATAAAATTTTCACAATACTTTTTTCACTTAGTCTTCTTTTTGTATCATCAATTTCTTTCGCAAACAATAACATAGAGGATGACGATCCGATAAAAAAGAAAAAACATGGGGTGAGAGTTGTCACCTCAATAGTATCTGATGGCGATGCCACAATAAAATGGAACGATAACCGAATTGATTATTTAGAAATCACTCTTGGAAAAGAACAATTTATGCCTTCTATTCCGGTATTAGAGGCTTCCTCTCTTCATCTACATGATTTAATGAATGGGATTTATCTTATTCAATTTAAATCAGAAGGGGAGGTTTTATATTATAAAGAGATAACTGTGCAAAGGTGATTGAGTATATGCACAATTATCATGGGGGCCTAAAAGGCCCCTTTTTTATGCTTCAATAGCACGAATTCCAGGTAATTCTTTCCCTTCAAAGTATTCCAACAAAGCCCCTCCTCCTGTACTGACGTGACTGATTGCTTTTTCAACACCAAATTTCTTTGCAGCTGCCGCACTATCACCACCTCCTATAAGACTGTATGCTCCATTTGATGTTGCCTTCGCAACTGCTTCTGCGATTGATTTTGTTCCCGCTTCAAAAGAGGACATTTCAAATACACCCATTGGTCCGTTCCAAAGAATGGTTTTGGATTTTAGGATTACCTCAGAAAAGTCTTTTGAGGCCTCAGGACCAATATCTAATCCCATCCAATTATCCTCAATATTGTTGCTTTCTACGGTATTGATATTCGCATTATTGTTAAAATCGTTGGCGATTACTGAATCTTTTGGAAGATGAATTTCAACTCCCTTTTCTTTTGCGTTTTTTAGTATATCTAGACAGATATTTAATCGATCGTCTTCGCATAGACTTTTTCCGATTTGTCCACCGAGTGCTTTTTTGAAGGTATATGCCATTCCTCCACCAATGATAATATGATCTGCTTTTTGAATTAAATTTTCTACAATAAGCACTTTATCAGATACTTTTGCTCCCCCAACAATAGCTGTAAATGGACGTTTTGTATCCTCCATTACGGCTTTCGCACTTTGAATTTCTTTTTGCATAAGAAATCCACACATTCTATTATTTGGAAAAAATTGAGCAATTTGACAGGTGCTGGCATGCGCCCTATGGGCAGTTCCAAATGCATCATTCACATAACAATCGCCTAACATAGCTAATTGTTTAGCAAAAGATTCGTCTCCTTGTGTCTCCTCTGGATAAAAACGCACATTTTCTAGTAGTAAAATTTCTCCTGGCGCTATTTTTTCTGATAATTCTTTGGCTTCAACGCCAATACAGTCATTAGCAAAATGCACTTTTGCCCCTGTTAAATCTACAATTCTATCAATAATATGCTTGAGAGAAAATTTATCTTCAGGCCCATTTTTTGGTCTTCCTAAATGGGACATCAGAATTGCAGACCCATTATCTGAAAGAATTTTTTGAATTGTTGGAAGGGCTGCTCTAATTCTTTTATCATCAGTTATCGTCAGTGTTTCTTTATCTAAAGGAACATTAAAATCGACTCGAACTAATGCTTTTTTTGAATTAAAGTTGAAATTATCGATTGAAATCATGAGATATTTTTTTGCAAATCTAATAAGTTGCAATAGAATTCAACCATTAATTTTATCAATGTATGTAAC
>WTIB01000081.1:0-1646 GCA_011522905.1 Crocinitomicaceae bacterium
TATTGAGTTTTCATATAATCTTAGTATGTTTGCAGACTCAAATTCTTTAGGACTATGGCAATTATTGGAAAAATCAGAGAGAAATCTATTCTCCTTGTAATTATAATCGGGTTAGCTTTGCTTGCTTTCATTCTGACAGACTATCAAAGTATGTTCGGTGTCAACGAGGGTGAATATGGTGTTGGACATGTTTTTGGAGAGAAAATTGACCAAACTAAATATAGCCTTCTAGAGCGAAAATATGGGAATGATGGAGCATGGGATTATTACATTGACTCAGCAATATGGAATAAGGAATACAATGAACTCGGTATTCAAGTATCCGATAAAGAATTTGAATCTTATTTAAAGGGAGATACTACTGCAGGTTTTACTTTAAAACCTATACAGCCTTCTCCAACGAGAGCCACATTGTTAAATTCTATTGGACAAGTATATCAGCAATCCCAAGGTCAATCTTTTGCCAATATTATTAATTTATATCAAGTTCTATCGCAACCTAGACAAAATGATTCTTTGACAGTTTCTCTGATTTCTCAAATCAAGAAAAACAAAAAAGAATGGAACTTGGTCAAAGAGCTTTATTTAGATAGTAGAAAGAAAGAAAAGTATTTAGATATTGTTTCTCAAGGAGTATACGTGACCTCGGTCGAAGCTGAAGATGATTTTAAAGGAAAAGAAAACAAAAAATCAATTCGATACGTTTTCAAACCCAATAACTCAATTGACGACTCAGAAATCAAGTACAAGGAAAGTGATCTAATCAAATATTATGCTGATCACAAATTCGAGGGAAAATATCAAAATGATAATGCCTACAGAGTTGTGAAGTTTTTCAGTATATCCAATGCACCTTCACAAGCGGACAGTAGCGCATTTTTTGGTGAGTTTAATACCATGCAAGAAGAATTTGCAAGTGCAGAAGACGATACGGTCTATTCCAATTCAAAGAGTGAAATGAAAATGGCATTTTTCAATGCACGTTCAACTGTTGTCCCTGAAAATCACTTCAAAGCAGAGGAGCTCTTTAATTATCCTTTGGATCTTGATTCTGCATTTAAAAATGCGGAAATTGGAGATATCATTGGGCCTTACAAGTGTAGTGATAAAATGAACGGAAACTTGGAGCGCAATATTTATCCTCAATCTGTCGAAGTAAAGGGTAGAAAATACTATGCACTCTCAAAAGTTCTTGGAAAAACACCTACGCGTATTAAAGCCAGACAGATACTGGTTACAATCAATGAAGGCGAAGACACAACTGCTGCTGAAGCAAGGGCTAAGGGTTATTCAAATCAATTGAGTAATTCTAGAAATAGAGATGAAACTTTTGAAAATTTAAAAGCCAATTCTGCAGATCCAGTAGGGGAATACGATAACTTAACTGAGGTATTTTTAAATTTTCCTGAGCAGGAAAGAACACAATTTTATGGTACAGAAATATCAGATTTTTGTACAAATGATCCAGTTGGTTCGGTAAAGCTGATTGAAACTCAATTAGGATTCCATATCGTAGAAATTTTAGAGAGAGATGCATTTGATTTGGCTAGAGTAGCTACTATTTACAGAGAATTTAAACCTTCTGAGCAAACGAAATCCATGAAAGAAAAAGAGGCCAATACCGTTTTAAGTACTCTTTTCCGTAA
>WTIB01000081.1:1746-7786 GCA_011522905.1 Crocinitomicaceae bacterium
TTGCGAAAAAAAATGAAATCATCATGAAAAATTTGTCTGGTAAATCATTAGATGAATTGGGCATTTCAGAAAGTGTTAAGCCTGGAGAGGTTTCATTCAACAATATGAATAACATTGATGCTAAAGTAATTGGGTCATTATTTTCAACGAACGGAGCTAAAGAAAATCAGACTACTAAGCCACTTTCGGGTACAACTGGTGTATATGTGATTACCGTCGATAAGGTGACTGCTGCTCCTGTAAAATCGAGCTACAAAGTTGAAAAAACAGAAATGACTAAGTCATGGATGCAGTTCATTAAAGGACCAATTAACCCATACAGCCAAAATAGAAAACTCTCTGAAGAGAATTATCTAATTAATGGTCTTTACGAAAGAGCGAATGTAATTGACAATCGTAAGTTGTTGAACTTAGGGATAAGAAACTGATTTATTCCCTCAGGCTTGGGATTTGTTTAAACCCCACCTTGTAATTACTCCATCGTTGATCAGCTTGATAATAATCTGTTGAAATAATTTGGGCATTTGATTTTAGAGCCGATTCCCATTTGGAATAATCATTATTCCTTGATTGTACTGTGCCTGCATCACTTCTAGTGCGAATCATAAAGGAATTTGAAAGTTTGTATAATTCATCTTCTATGCCTTCCGAATTGTTTCTTAATAAGAATGCGGTATTTTCATCATTGGGTTCACCGTAATAAAACATCAATGGATTTTCAAACTTTCTGTATATGTGCTGATTATTGCCCTCTAAAATAAAAAACACCTTTCCCAAACATTCGTTTAAATATGGCCAACCTATTTGCTCAACGCGATTTTGAATACTTGAATAATCGCCTTTAAAATCGGAAGGCTCAAAAATATCTTCTTTGGAAAATACACTTGAAATTTCAGCCTCCAATTTTCGATATGCTAGAGTATCAAATGGAATACATTTTTTGAAGCCCAAAAAGCGCAGCGCTTTTGACTGATCTGCAGGATGTGAACCTTTTGCTTCAATATTAATAAAAATGGGTATGTGTTTTTCATGTTGAACACTCCAGTCCTTTATGGCTTTCAGTGCATCGATAAGGGTCAAATAATTGGTTTCAAAGTCGACATCTGAAATATGCAAAAGTTTAAAGCCAGGTTCCTTCATTGACTTATTCTTCACCCTTTGCTTTTGCCCGAACAGGAACAAGTTAACCCTTCTTCTTCTGTAATGCTTTCCCTTAGGGTCGTAATTGACATCCAATTCGACGCCTCTAATTCCATAATCACTAAACTGCTCTCCAAACGGAAGATGTCCATAGTCAATAAAATTCGGGTTGTTTTCATCCCCTAACTTGTCTTGAAATTTTGTCAAAAACTTCAATGCCTTTGGATGTGGTTTTTTCTTATAGCTATTGTGAGAAGCAAGTATTCTGATATCATTCAATCGAACAGAATCCATTTTTTGTTGCGAAAATGATTTGTCTGAAATCAAAATCACGGAAAATATGATTAACGTAATTCTCATTATAATGTTTTCATTTTTTGAATAAAATAATTTCTCAATTTTGATCGCAAACATTCCTGATTCTCTTCAAATGATAATTCATTTAGTGAATTCAAATTATGATTCTTTTCTGAAATTTTTCCTTTTTGAAGAATTTTAAAATCGTCAATCTTATTTCTTGTTAATACATTTTGAATATTGTGGTTACTCCAATACCACTTGTTCCTCAACATTTCATGGCAAAAAGGATAGATTTTATGTGCATCTCCTTGATATCCAAAATAAGATAATCCACCATGAAAATCATCGTTCAAAGAAAATACATGCTCGTTATTGTAGTTAGAAGGCAGGAAATAGGGAGCTTCAATAAACACATAATCAGAGTGACGATTTTCAGCATTTAATACTTTAGCGTATTCTTTTAATTTCTGTTCTCGCAAGTCCCAAGACCGTATGGAATTTATGGTTTGCATTTCCATTGAAGCAAACCATAGTATAGCAAGTAAATATGATATGACATAAAACCTGGTTTTCAACAAGCGTAAACAAAGCATGCTGATTAAAACCGAATAACATACATGAGCTGGGAGCATCATTTTATTGTAAAAACCAAATGAAACAGCGGGGTAATTTGAAATAAAGAAAATTAGACTGCACAAAGCTATTGTAATGGCAATTGAATAGACCAATTTTTTATTGACAATATATTCGTTTCGAGAACTAATTAGATAAATAAAAGGCACTACCAAAACACTTAACCATAAAGCCGGTTCAGAAAGATAAAATGGAATGACTTCAAGTAATAATAAGGGAATTTCAGCAAGAATGACTACAAAATAATACAAGGCTTGTAAAATAGAATTCTTAGAAGGGGCAAATCCATAGACGTAAGCTTCCATTTGATAGAGAGGGCCAATTAAAAACTTGAATATGAAATACATGATAAATACGAAAATTGACCATCTAAATAATTTCGAATGTAAAAGTGCGTTCCATTTACCTAGATGGTTATAAATAATTGGGAAAGCAATTAATGGAAATATAATCTCGCAGGAAAATAAAGACAATAATGTAAGTAAAACATAGCTCCAGTATTTTTCTCCTGTAAATTCTCCGTTTTTATCTTTAATTTGTCCAAGGGCACATAAATAAAACAACAAGGATAGTAAATAACCCATTTGAAAAAAATTGAACAAATGAGCTGATGAAAAAATAGGAAACGAAACAAAAAAGACAAAAACCCATTTTGCCCTTTCTCCAAAAAAGCCACCAAAGACTCGGATAGACTGATAAATGATCATCAACCATAACGCCAAACGAAGAATATTGTAGATAATATATTGGTCTTTGAAAAGATGAAGTGTAGTTGTCTGAATAAACCCATATATAGGTCTCGAAATGTGACCCGCTCTTGATAAGCTGTACGATAAATCACCCCAATAATCTGGTGCAATGTTCCCTACAAATGAAAGATCATCTGAAACACCAAACCCTAAAAATGGTATAATTGGAAGTAAAACAAGGGAGATAAGTAGCACCCACCACAAAAATTCCCTATTTAATCCAAACTTCATTTAATCATGAAAGCTTTTCAATTAAATCATCATTTACTTCACTCGGTAGGGTCACCTTTAATAACGGCTCCTTTTCCATTGCTCTTTCAATAGCAAAATTCGCATTTTTATTTCGAGCCCAACTTCTTCTTGCTATTCCATTGTTAACGTCCCAATGGAGCATCATTTTTAAATTTCTATCGGCATCCTCACTTCCATCAAGCAGCATTCCAAAGCCCCCATTAATGACCTCGCCCCATCCTACTCCACCTCCATTGTGAATTGACACCCATGTTGCCCCTCTAAAAGAATCACCAATGACATTTTGTATTGCCATATCGGCAGTATATCTCGAGCCATCATAAATATTAGAAGTTTCTCGATATGGTGAATCTGTACCTGATACATCATGATGGTCCCTACCTAAAATTACAGGTCCAATTTCATTATTTCGAATAGCACGATTGAATGCCTCTGCAATCCTCATTCTTCCTTCTGCATCAGCATAAAGAATTCTCGCCTTAGAACCCACGACAAGCTTGTTCTCCCCTGCCCCTTTTATCCACTGAATATTATCAGCCATTTGCTGATTAATTTCTTCAGGACTATTTAACATCATTTCTTCAAGAACTGAACAAGCAATGGCATCAGTTTTTTCCAAGTCACTATCTTTTCCAGATGCGCAAACCCACCTAAAAGGTCCAAACCCAAAATCAAAACACAACGGACCTAAAATATCCTGGACATATGAAGGATAAATAAAATCTTCTTGATTCGGTGCCATTATCTCTGCCCCTGCTCGTGATGCCTCCAATAAAAATGCATTTCCATAATCGAAAAAGTAAGTACCCTTCTGGGTGTTTACTTTGATGGCTTCCGCATGTCTCAAAAGACTCTCCTTTACTTTTTTCTTAAATAATTCAGGATTTTTGGACATCATCTCGTTTGACTCTTCAAATGTCAATCCAACAGGATAATAACCCCCGGCCCATGGATTATGTAATGAGGTTTGGTCAGAGCCTAGGTCAATATAAATATTTTCTTCGCTGAACTTTTCCCAAACATCTACAATATTCCCAAGATAGGCTATTGAAACTACTTCTCGCTTCGATTTAGCCAATTTAACACGTTCACAAAGTAATCCTATATCTGAGATGACTTCATCAACCCATCCTTGATTATGTCTTGTTTTTGCCGCTTTTGGGTTTACCTCTGCGGTAACAGAAATCACTCCTGCAATATTTCCCGCTTTTGGTTGTGCTCCTGACATTCCTCCCAGTCCTGCAGTTACAAATAGTTTTCCTTTATAGTCATCTCTATTTTTTGCAATTTTTCGAATTGCGTTAAGGACAGTAATAGTCGTACCGTGAACAATACCCTGTGGGCCGATATACATGTATGAACCTGCAGTCATTTGGCCATATTGGGTTACCCCAAGCGCATTAAATTTCTCCCAATGATCTTGACTTGAATAATTCGGGATAACCATACCATTGGAAACGACCACCCGAGGTGCATTCTTATGTGAAGGGAATAACCCTTGAGGATGACCGGAATTCATTACCAATGTTTGTTCCTCCGTCATTTCGGACAAATACTTCATGGTCAGTCGGTATTGAATCCAATTTTGAAATACAGAACCATTCCCTCCATATGTAATTAATTCATGTGGATGCTGAGCCACATCATGATGCAGATTATTCTGAATCATTAACATGATTGCCTTTGCCTGATTACACTTTGCCGGATAATCTTCTAATGGCCTGGCATAAATTTCATTTTCAGGACGATAACGATACATATATATTCGACCGTACTCCTCAAGTTCGGCTGCAAATTCTTCAATTAATTCTTTATGCTGTTCTTTTGGGAAATACCTAAGGGCATTTTTTAATGCCAGTTTTTTTTCATCAGAGGACAATATTTGTTTTCTCTTTGGGGCATGATTAATGGATTTATCGTAATCCTTTTTGGGTGGAACTTCTTTTGGTATTCCTTGTAAAATTTCGTCTTGAAAAGAAATCGAACTCATAACTTAAAATTAAATTACAAAGTTATTGGATTTATCAATATCTAAGCTCAACAAAACCGTGCTTTTGAACTTCATTCCCCCCTTCAAATACGGCGTTAATTTTATAGAAATAGGTTCCTTCATCAAGTATTTTACCAGACATGTTGGTTCCTTGCCAAGTTTCTGCCGGATCAAAGTATTCGAAAACTTTGTTTCCCCAACGATTCAAAATAATACAATGAAACTCCTGTATACCATTATAATTGACAAAAAACTGGTCATTCCCTACTTCAGAGGACAATACAATTACATTTGGTGCATTCAAATCACAATAGTAATATTCTAAAGTAGCTATATCATCTGAAGAACCACAAATGTGATTTAGAGTCACCGTATAATCTCCCGCCTCATTAACTTCGATTACATTTCCACTCTCTCCATTGGACCATGCGAATGATACATTCGAATTATATCCATTTTGAACGGGCTCCGAAACTGCTGTTGCTTGAAGTTGAACCAGCGATCCATCACAAACACTAGTATCACTTGCAATTACAGAATAGTTTGGAGGAAAATCAACATAAACCAATTGGTCGAATTGGCATAAAGGATCCGTAAAAGTTAGGTCATATACGCCTCCCATACTCGCAGTTACTAAAGGATTGAACTGATCTCCCGTTATACTTAATTCTGGACTTGTTGAAGACCAAGAACCTCCATTTGGTGCATTAAATCCTGATACCTGATATGAATAATTACAAACAGCTGTATCACTAATAATATCGGGTAAAGGTAGAATGGCAAAGTTACCCAAAACCGTATCACATTGATTAGAAACCTCCAATACATATGACCAAGCCTGATCGGAAACCAAAGTTGGAGTGGTAGTCCCATCACTCCACAAATAATTTATCTCAGGTTCATACCCATCATTGTATGCACTAGTTGTAACGACAGGAACGATTTCATATCCCGAGTTTTCACATACCGTTGTATC
>WTIB01000148.1 GCA_011522905.1 Crocinitomicaceae bacterium
CAATATTTCATATCCCGCTTTATATGAATTGATATATTCTTGTGCCAATCTTATATTTTCAAATTCTTTAACCAAAACAAAAGGCGTTTTATTCATCGTTAAGTTTGAACTCGTCTTAAGGTTTTTTGATTTGTGTGTTTTTTTATTAAATCCCGAAACACCATACTTAAGATCTTCCTCGTCATCATCCTCGTCCAATAGTACAATCACAAAATGTTTTTCTGTATCATCAAATTTGTATATGTATTCTGGGTCAAAATTAATTGAGTCATTCTCACTAAAGCCATTCTCAAGTATATCTAATAAATCCTGCGCAATTTCGGCTTGAGGGGTCCCTGGCTTTTCTTCAATTACTCTATTGATCAATGGAACTAATTCTTCTTTATTTTCAGTAAGTTGACCATTAGCAAAAACATTCAAAAGAAGGTAATCTGCTCTGTACGCATTGGATAGATCTTCCTCAATTATTCGATTTGTTGAGTCAATAACCTCCTTGTATTTCCCTGCATAATACATGTCTACGAGTTCAACATAAGATTTCTGATCGGCTTGCTGAGATTCCTTTTGCTTTACATAAAAATCAGGATCATCTAGGTATTTTGCTGCATCAGAGCTTGGATAATGTGTTAATATATGATTTGCATATACCTCTTTTTTTCCCGTAGATTCATTGAGCTTATATAATTGAAAAGCACATGATAAATCTGTTAGATTTCGCTGATTTATATCTAAAACCCTATCAAATTGTTCTTGAGCCAACTCTAATTCATTTAAAATTTCTTTGTAGAGCACTCCACTTTGATAAAGTGCTTCAAACAAATTGCTTTGTGAAAGAGCAAATGCACTATCGCTTAATGGAATGTTTTTTCTTAGATCGTCAACCGTCAATGAATCAATACCAATCTCCTCTACTAATAAAGAATCCACAGCACTTGAGTCTGTTAATTCCCCATTTGAAAAAACAATTTTTTCACTACGGCGCCAATGATCTTCGTTTTCTCTCGAACCCCATGCTTTTCTGAAGTCATTATAACCCTCTTCTCTTAGCTTCGGATTTGTGAATACCGATTTGTTAGAAGAACTTGAACCTGCATTATTTTGCTCTTGCAAAGCCAAAAGCTTAGCCGCTTCCATTTCTTTTCTTTTTTGTGCCTCTCGCTTAATTTGTTTCAGTGTCTCCTTTAAGAATTGCTCTCTTTCTTTTTCAGGCATTTTCGCAATTCGTTGAACACTGTCTTCAAATACCACAATTTCAATAGCATCTACTAAATCGGATAACTTCACCGCTTTATCCTTTATCTGGTCACCATTTGGATATCCTTCGGGAATAAATCGAGAACAAGAATCATAATACTTCTGGGCAGAAACATAATTCTTTTCACCGTAGCTCAAGTCCCCCAATTTTTCATATGCCATGGCTTTTTGACGTGCATTTCCGTTAGAATAAAAAGCGGATTCAGTTAAATATACTTTTGCCTTCACTTTATCATTTCGATTCAATTCAAGATTGGCAAGCGCATAATAAATTTGATCTTTATATTGAGCATTTTTTGCATCTTTCAGCATCCTCTGCAAATCCTTGCTCAGTCTTTCTCCTCCACCACTTATGGCTCTGTTTAATCTCGCATTGAAAGAAATCTCAAATGGGGCCGCAGCTTTTAATGCTTTAGAATAATTTAGCCTTGCTGAATCCAAAACATTACTCCTTTGATAAAGCTGACCCAAGATAAAATGCAGTCGTGTTTTTTCACTTTGTGAACGGCACTTTGTTATCGCTGAATTCAATCCATTAATGGCTTCTGGATATTCTTTTCGCTTAATGGCAAGGTCAGCATATGTTTTATAAATATCGTACTGTAACTTTCGACTCATTACGGGTATCCCTTCCTCATCCTCAGTCTTATCTTTAACAAATGGAATATAATCGCGGAAAGTTTTTTCTTTTTGCTCTAATGAAATGGCGTTTAAATCATCCAAAATAATTTTTGCATCGGCAAATGCTCTTTGTTCAATGTGAATCTTTGCAATCCACAATCTTGCCAAATAATACGAAGGGTCTTTTGCAAATAAGCGTTTTACAAATTCAAAATTCTTTTTAGCCTGTTTATACTCTCGTTTATAATATAGTGCCCTTCCAATGGTAATCCAATTTTCATCTATCCATTTATTATGCTCTACATCTTTATAATACATGTCCTCAGTACTCGGCATGCTATGGTTTTTTATAACAATTGAGCATTTGGAAATGGCAGTATCAATGGCTGGATGCATCCCTTTTGACTCGACCTCATTTGGCAAAAGATTAACGGGTAAAACTTCATAAAAGTCATCTTTTTTCGAGCTGTAAAATGTCACAAGTGCCTGATCTAATAACTCGTTAGCATTGAAATATCCATTGAAACGAGCCGTAGTAGAATGATACGTCCTGTTCAAAAATGTATTTTTCTCTGTAGAACATGCCGAAAACAGAATTAAGGCACAAAGACTAAGATATGTAAGAGTTTTTTTGGACATAAACGTCTATCTATAACTAAATTAAGCGTGTTTTAGTATAAATGATTGGTATAATTATGCAATATTGGTGAAAACCTGTTGAATGTCATCATCATCTTCAATTTTGTCCAACATTTTTTCGATTTCTATGAGTTGCTCTTCATTGAATTCAACTGGTGATGTAGGAAATCGTTTAAGGCTCGACTTTTGAACCGCTAGTTCCATTTCTTCAAGAGCCTTGGCGATTGTTCCAAATGAAGTATAATCTCCATAAATGAATAACTGTTCATCTCTCAATTCTAGCTCTTCCACACCGGCATCAATAAGGTTAAACTCAAGCTCTTCGAGGTCAAGTTCCGCAGGTTTCTCTAATTCAAAAACACTCTTTCTCTGGAACATAAACTCCAAAGATCCAGTTGGAACGATTCCTCCTCCCGCCTTATTAAAATACGATTTCACATTAGCGACTGTTCTCGTGGGATTATCTGTAGCGCATTCAACGAAAACCAGTACTCCATGAGGGCCCTTCCCCTCATAATTCATTTCACTGAATAGCGCTGTATCCTTTTGAACTGCCCTAGAAATTGCCGCCTCAATATTGTCCTTGGGCATGTTTTCGGCTTTTGCATTCTGTATGGCTGTTCGCAATTTGGCATTTGATGCAGGATCAATCCCACCCTCCTTAGCAGCAAGAGTTATCGCCTTGCCAAGCTTGGGGAAAATTTTGGACATTTTATCCCAACGTTTTTCTTTGGCTGCTCGTCGATATTCAAAGGCTCTTCCCATAATTTTATTTTAGCAAAAGTAAATATTTCAAGATGTATATTCAAGAACGAGATTCACTAAACGAATTGAGTATTTCCTGTAAATAGTTTAAAATGGACTCGCGTCCTAGTTTCGACTGACTTGAGCTAATGAATACTGGAGGTAATTCCTCCCAATATTTAAGCATTTCTTTTTTGTAAAAAGACAGTTTCTTCTGAAGAGCAGAGCTAGATAATTTATCAGTTTTAGTGAAAATGATTGAAAAGGGAATCCCCTTAGATCCACACCAATTCATGAATTCCAGGTCAATAGCTTGTGGTTCCAATCTTGAGTCAATCAGAACGAAAGTAGTTAATAAAAATTCGCGATGAAGTAAATATTCAGATATGAAATGCTCCCATACCTTTCGACTCTTTTTTGAGGCCTTCGCATATCCATAACCAGGTAAGTCAACCAAATACCATTCGTCATTAACGATAAAATGATTGATTAATTGAGTTTTTCCTGGTGTTGAAGAGGTTTTTGCAAGCTTTTTTTTGCCAGTAATCATGTTTATTAGCGAGGACTTTCCAACATTGGACCTACCAATAAAAGCAAACTCAGCCTTTTCATTCTGAGGGCATTTTTTAAATGTGGTATTAGAGATTAAAAATTCAGCGCTATTGATATCCATTACACAAATTTATAAATATTGTATAGTAATAGAACAATAAATCATTTGGGTTGTTTTTTGGTAAAGGAATAGAGTACAATGGCCGAATACAAAATAAAAGACCTTGAAAACCTTACAGGGATTAAATCTCATACCATACGTATTTGGGAGAAACGCTACCGTATTTTATCCCCAGATCGAACAGATACAAAAATCAGAACGTATTCCGATTCAGAATTGACGCATTTATTGACCGTTAGTATGCTTAACCGAAACGGTATCAAAATTTCTAAAATTGCCAAGCTATCCCAAGAAGATATGAATAAGCTTCTTTGGGACATAAAAGTAAATAAGGAGCCTGAATACAGTATGGATAAGCTGCTTCTTTCATTGGTATCTCTTGATGAGGAACTATTTAAAGAAACGCTTGCAAACCTATTGGAGTCTGAAGGATTAGAAAAAACGTTTACGGACCACCTTATTCCATTTTTAGATCGCATAGGAATCATGTGGTTAATTGGCTCTGTAAATCCTGCGCAAGAACATTTTATGTCGAATCTTATTCGACAAAAAATCATTTCCGAAATTGACAAACAGGAAATACCAGTTTCGACCGAAAAATCCGTCTTAATGTATCTTCCTGAACATGAATGGCACGAAATGAGTCTTCTGTTTTATCATTTCTTATTGCGATCCAAAGGGGTCCCTACTTTTTATTTAGGTCAAAGCCTTCCGTATGAGTCGTTGGTCGAATGTATTGAAAAGCTCAAACCAAATTACATTCTTTCTTCATGGCTAACTGCTGTTGATGAGAAGTTGGTAGTTAGTTACTTTAAAAAGTTAAAATCAGATTATCCGAATTTAGATGTATTTGCGGGTGGACCACAAATTAAAGCAAATTCAACGGCGCTAAAAAAATACATCATCGAAGTAAATGATTTAGCCAGCATAATGAAGCATTTGGAGGCTTAAATTACAAAGTTTACAATCTTTCCAGGTACAATAATAACTTTCTTGGGTTCTTTACCATCAAGCCATTTAATTGTTTGATCCATCTTCTCCAATTCCTTTTGAAGCTCATCTTTCTTTAATGACAATGGCAATTCTACTTTAAATCGCATTTTCCCATTAAATGACACTGGATACTCATAGGTGTTTTCAATTAAATACTCTTGATTAAACACAGGAAAACTTGACTGATATAATGTGCCGGATTGATTGCCCATTTTCTCCCAGAGTTCTTCACAAAAATGTGGTGCATAGGGAGCTAGAAGTATAACAAATTGTTCCAACACATCACGATTGCGACATTTTTGCTCTGTAAATTCATTTACGGCTATCATATAGGTAGAAACACATGTGTTCAAGGAGAATCTATCCAGATCCTCGCGTATTCGCTTAATTGCCTTGTGTAAGGTTTTCAATGATTCTTTAGAAGGCTGCTCATCTTTCAAAATTGAATTGCCGTCGGCATCACAATATAACCTCCAACACTTTCTAAGAAAATTATGTACCCCTGAAATTCCTTTTGTATCCCATGGCTTGCTCTGTTCTATGGGACCAAGAAACATTTCATATAACCTCAATGTATCAGCCCCAAAATCAATAACAAGTTCATCAGGAGTTTGCACATTATATTTAGATTTTGACATCTTTTCAACTTCAAATCCGCAAATGTAATCCCCGTTTTCTTCTAAAATAAAGGTGGCATCTTTGAATTCAGGCATCCATTCTTTAAATTTCTCCTGATCTAAAACATCATTATTAACAATAGAGATATCTACGTGTATAGGTGTCGTATCATGCTCCTTAATTTTGGTTTTGCTTACATAACAATTTGTCCCATTTATCCTGTAAACAAAATTACTTCTCCCCAGAATCATTCCTTGATTAATGAGTTTTTTGAATGGTTCATTAAAGGGGATGAAATTTAAATCGTATAAACATTTTGTCCAAAACCGAGAGTATAGTAAGTGTCCCGTTGCATGCTCGGAACCACCAATATATAAATCAACATTTTGCCAATAATCAACCTTTTCTTTGGATACAAATTCCTTTTCATTGTGCGGATCCATATACCTTAAAAAATACCATGAGCTTCCAGCCCAACCAGGCATTGTGTTAAAGTCCATCCTGTCCCCCTGAGCATGCTTCCATTGTGCCTTATCGGCTCTCGCAAGCGGTGGCTCACCATCTTCTGTGGGCAAGTATTTGTCCACCTCGGGAAGCTCAATCGGAAGGTTTTCATCATCAATTAAATATGGCGTTTCATTCTTAAAATATACCGGGAAAGGCTCCCCCCAATATCTTTGCCGTGAAAACACTGCATCCCTTAATCTATAATTCGTCTTTCCTTTACCTATTCCTTTCTGCTCTATGGCTTTAATAGCAGCTTTAATGGCCTGATTAATTTGAAGATCATTTAAAAAATCAGAACATGCAATTGTTCCAGTTTTTTCATCATAAGCGGACTTTGAAATGTCTACGTCTTTGAAAATATTAACAATGTCAATATCAAATCTTTTAGCAAATAGATAGTCTCTTTGATCACCGCACGGAACCGACATCACAGCACCGGTACCATAACCCGACAACACATAATCACCAATCCAAATAGGAATTTGCTTTCCTGTAAATGGATGAATGGCATAGGCTCCAGTAAACTCACCAGTAATGTTCTTCACATCTGATTGACGTTCTCTTTCTGATTTGGAAGATGTCTCCTTGATATAATTTTTAACGGCCTTGGATTGAGAGTCATTGACGATCTTCAACACCAATTCATGTTCAGGAGCTAATACAATAAAAGTAACTCCAAAAATAGTATCTGGCCTTGTTGTAAAAACCTCTATATACTCACCCTTATGATTTGCAACTTCAAATGAAACTGACGCGCCTACAGATTTTCCAATCCAGTTCTTCTGTTGCTCCTTTAAAGAATCGGTCCAATCCAAACCGTCCAAATCACTTAATAATCTTTCAGCATAGGCCTTAATTCTCATGGACCATTGCCTCATCACTTTTTGCTCAACAGGGTACCCCCCTCTAATAGAAAGACCGTTGGATATTTCGTCATTTGCAAGTACAGTCCCTAGCTTTGGGCACCAATTTACCTGCGATTCGGATAAATATGCAATCCGATAACATTGTAAGATCTGTTCCTTCTCTTCAATGTTAAAATCCTTCCATTCATTTGAAGTAAATTTATCATGTTCATCACAATAGGCCTTAATTCCATCTGAACCATTTTTCTCAAAATGATCAACTAATTGATCAATATTCTTTGTCCGGTTTGAATCAAGATCATAATACGCATTAAATAATTGTTTAAAAATCCATTGCGTCCACTTGTAGTATTTTGGCGAGGAAGTTTTGACTTCTCTTTCCCAATCATAGCAAAAGCCCATTTGATCTAATTGCTCCCTGTAGCGATCAATATTTCTATTTGTAGTAATTGCCGGATGCTGACCCGTTTGAATAGCATATTGCTCCGCAGGCAAGCCAAAAGAATCATAACCCATAGGGTGAAGCACATTAAAGCCGGTAAGTTTCTTGTATCTCGCGATAACATCAGAGGCAATGTAGCCTAATGGATGCCCCACATGTAGCCCAGCCCCTGAAGGATAGGGAAACATATCCAAAACATAATACTTTTTCTTTGAGGGATCCTCAACTGTTCTGTACGATTTATTCTCAGACCAGAATTTAATCCACTTTTTTTCAATTTCCCTAAAATTATATTCCATCATGCGATAATAAGTTGTAAAGATAGCTAATGTGAGTGAATCAATTCACCCGTAAAAACTCAAAATAAAAGCAAATTTTATGAAAACATATTAATTGGCGCCTAATGGCATAATT
>WTIB01000125.1 GCA_011522905.1 Crocinitomicaceae bacterium
GTTTTAATTGGATTATGCGTTTTATCGTAATAAATATATTCACCTCCAGGTTTTTATAAAAGGAAATTCATTAGGGTAACATTACCTAAATTGATTTTAATAACAGTTCTTTTTGAGTATATTTGACAGTATCGAGCCTACATGAAAAATCAAAATATTTTTAATTTAATGTCACTCTCGCCAACTGTTGATAAAGTTGGGGTGGAAGAGAGGGTATCTCGTTTTCAAAAACGAAGTATAAAGACCAGCGCTAAAATGGATGGACTGAAATTGGTCTTGAATATGATTGATTTAACAACCTTAGAAGGGAAGGATACCCCTGGTAAAGTTAGACAAATGTGTTACAAGGCAAATCACCTTCACGACAGCTTTCCAGGACTGCCTTCAGTTGCTGCCGTATGTGTATATCCGTCAATGGTAAAGTTAGCCAAGTCCTTGGTTAAAAATTCGACAGTTAAGGTGGCATCAGTATCCACTGCTTTTCCGTCTGGTCAGGCCCCCATTGATGTTAAGATTTCTGATACCAAATTTGCAGTTGACCAGGGCGCAGATGAGATTGATATGGTGATTTCAAGGGGTAAGTTTTTGGCAGGTGAATTTTCATTCGTTTATGACGAAATAGCTCAAATTAAAGAAGTTTGTGGAAAGTCAAGATTAAAGGTTATTTTGGAAACAGGAGAACTTGCGACATTAGATAATGTGCGTAAAGCAAGTGACCTAGCTATACATGCAGGAGCAGACTTTATAAAAACATCAACAGGAAAAATACAGCCTGCTGCTACAATGCAGGTCACTTATACCATGCTTATGGCCATTAGAGATTATTATGATGAAACTGGAATTATGATCGGAATGAAACCAGCGGGCGGTATATCCAATTCCAAACTGGCACTCCACAATCTTGTCATGGTAAAAGAAGTTTTGGGTGAAGAATGGCTGACCAATAAGTGGTTTAGATTTGGTGCGAGCAGTTTGGCCAACGATGTTCTCATGCAGATTTTAAAAACAGAAACGGGCAAGTATCAATCATCAGATTACTTTACAATTGATTAAGGATATGGCATCAAAAAATAAAAATTGGGAGTATGCTCCTTCTCTTGAAAGCACGGAGCATATCACGCTTAAAAAGCGATATGATTTATTTATTAACGGTAAATGGGTAAAGTCAGCCTCGAAAAAATATTTTAAGACAATTAATCCAAATGACGAGAAAGTAATTGCAGAAATTTCTCATGCAAATGAAAAGGATGTTAATCGCGCAGTCGAAGCTGCAAGAAAAGCTTACACTAATGTTTGGTCAAAAATGCCAGCAAATGAAAGAGGTAAGTATATCTACAGAATTGCTCGGCTTATGCAGGAACGTTCAAGAGAATTGGCAGTGATTGAATCTTTAGATGCAGGAAAACCGATTAGAGAATCTAGAGATATAGACATCCCATTAGCGTGTAACCATTTCTTTTATTATGCGGGTTGGGCTGATAAGCTGGATTACGCCTTTCCAAATAGACAGATTAGTCCACTTGGAGTTGCAGGTCAAATTATACCTTGGAATTTCCCAATATTGATGGCCGCTTGGAAAATTGCTCCTGCTTTAGCTGCAGGAAATACTGTGGTATTGAAGCCAGCTGAAACTACCTCGTTAACGGCGTTGAAATTGGCTGAAATTATCCAAGATTCAGGTCTACCAGAGGGAGTTGTAAATATTATTACCGGGTATGGTGATACTGGAGCGGCAATCGTAAATCATCCAGATGTAAATAAGATTGCTTTTACTGGGTCAACGGGCGTTGGTAAAATTATACAGAAGGCTATTGCAGGTTCGGAAAAAAAGGCGACACTTGAATTAGGTGGAAAATCTGCCAACATTATTTTTGATGATGCACCATTAGATCAAGCTGTTGAAGGTATCGTAAATGGTATTTTCTTTAATCAGGGTCACGTGTGTTGTGCGGGATCAAGATTATTTGTTCAAGAGGGAATAGCTGAAAAGGTAATTCGGAAGCTAAAGCATCGGATGAAATCATTAGTTGTTGGTAATCCCTTGGATAAAAATACCGACGTGGGTGCAATTAATTCCAAAGAGCAACTTGATATTATTAATAAATACATTAAAATAGGAAAAAAAGAAGGGGCTGAAATACACCAAAGCGCCTGTTCATTACCTTCAAAAGGTTATTTCTGTCCACCAACAATTTTCACCAATGTTGCTCAATCGAGTGTTATCGTGCAAGAAGAAATTTTTGGACCTGTACTAACGATTCAAACCTTTAGAACTGTTGATGAGGTTATCCAAAAGGCAAACAATACCCCATATGGATTGGCAGCCGGTGTATGGACAGATAAAGGTTCGAGGATTTTTAACCTTACAACCAAGCTCAAGGCGGGTGTTGTTTGGGCAAATACTTATAATAAATTTGATCCATCTTCTCCTTTTGGAGGCTACAAGGAAAGTGGCTTTGGACGAGAGGGAGGATTACATGGTTTATCGGCATATCTTAAACTGAGCTGAATATGAAAAGAATAGAAGTATTAAAGACCTACAAAATTTATGCTGGAGGTAAATTTCCAAGAACTGAATCTGGTAGATATTACTTGGCCTTAAATGGTAAAGGTGATCCAATTGCAAATATGTGCCGAGGCTCAAGAAAAGATATCCGAAATGCTGTTGTTTTTGCGCGAAAGGCACTTGGTGCTTGGTCGGGTAAAACAGCATTTAATAGGAGCCAGATTCTTTACAGAATAGCCGAAGTATTGGAAGGCAGAAAATCGCAATTTATTGAAGAATTAATTCTTCAAGGCTCTACTAAATCATCAGCACTTAAAGAGGTTGAGTCATCAATTGATCGAATCGTTTATTATGCTGGCTGGTGTGATAAGTATTGTCAAATCGGAAGCTCGGTGAATCCTGTGAGCTCCTCTCATTTTAATTTTTCTACTTATGAACCAGTTGGTGTCGTAGGGGTAATTGCACCTCAAGACTCCTCTTTATACGGTCTCATTTCTACTCTTATGCCTGTTATTGCAGGTGGAAATAGTTGTGTTTTGATTGCTAATGAAAAAATGCCTCTGTGCGCTGTTACTTTTGCAGAAGTATTGCATGCATCAGACGTTCCAGGGGGTGTCGTAAACATTATTACAGGTCATATTTCTGAGCTTATAAAACCATTAGCCACCCACATGGATGTTAATGCAATTTCGATTTCAAATTTACCCGGGCTTAAGCGGGAGATAGATTTATATAGCGTTGATAATTTGAAACGGGTTCGCTCATATGATGTAAATTGGAAATCTAAAGAAAATCAAGCGCTGCATTTTATTACTGATTTTCAGGAAATAAAAACGACATGGCATCCAATTGAGAATATTGGTGGAGCAACAAGTACCTATTAAATAAAAGTTGAATCTAAAACAGGAACAAGCCATTCTGATCTCATTTTAGCTAATGTTTCAACATTTGGATTAAATATATAATGGTCTTTGTAATTATTAAGATCATGAAAGGAGACCATAATCGGGTGTTCATCTTTAAGCAGTAACATATTTAATCGATTGAAAAAGTCGATATTATATTTCTGTCCTATTGATTTAACAAGCTTAACGGAACTGTCAATGGAACAGCCAGATATACTTTGAATTTCTTCATCAACGGCAAAGACTAAGCATCTATCAAGTAATATTGTACCGTCGGCATTTAAACTTTTTTGATGTGTTTGCCATGAGCTCACGAAGGATTTAATTTCTTTTAAAATTTCTTGAGATTCGGTTTGAGAAATGATTCGATTTGAGGTATAAATCCATACTCGACAATGTCCAGGCAAATCGGGAAAGAGGTTTTTATAAATCTGCTGCATTTGCAATTAATTCAGCTACGTCTAAAACTTTAATACTATCTTCTTTCTCGAAGTTTTTGATTCCATCAGTCATCATAGTATTACAAAATGGGCAGCCTGTTGCAATAAATTGTGATGAGGTTTCTAGGGCATCTTCAGTTCTTTCTATATTAATTTCTTTATTCCCTTTTTCTGCTTCTTTAAACATTTGAGCACCTCCAGCACCACAACATAAACCTTTAGATTTACATCTTTTCATTTCTACAAGCTCAGCATCTAATTTTTCAATGAGTGATCTTGGTGCCTCATAAACATCATTAGCTCTCCCCAAATAACAGGGGTCATGAAATGTAATTTTCTTCCCTTTATAAGTCTCACTATTTTGAAGGCTTAGTTTGCCCTGATTGATCAGCTCTTGTATCAGTTGTGTGTGGTGAATCACCTCATAATTACCACCTAATTCTGGATATTCATTCTTTAAAGTGTTGAAACAATGAGGACATGCAGTTACAATTTTTTTAACCTCATAACCATTGAGAACCTGAATATTCATCATTGCTTGCATTTGGTACGTGAATTCGTTTCCAGCTCGTTTTGCGGGATCACCAGAACAGCTTTCTTCTGTACCCAAAACAGCAAAAGAGACATTACAATGATTTAAAATTTTGACAAGGGCTTTAGTAATTTTTTTTGCTCTGTCATCAAAGCTGCCAGCACAACCTACCCAAAATAAAATATCAGGAGACTCTCCTTTTGCTATCTTTTCAGCCATTGTTGGTACCTGCAAGCTCATGGTTTACTTTTTAAATACTTGAATATTCGCACTTTCATTAACGAGATTTGTGAATTTGCCTTCATATCTCGTTGCTCGGACAATATGATTATCAATCCAATGGTAATTTCCACCTCTCGGCTTACCCATAAGTAATCCATGGTATTTAAATCCATTAGTATCTAACCACTTTTCAGTAACTGCCCTATGAGATTCAATTCTTGAAGTAAAAAATGTAATGATATGACCTTCCTCATACCATTGGTTAATGGTTTCCAAGGCATCATCAAATAATGCCGCAGTTTCCATTCTTTCTGGTTCTTCGTTGGGAATATCATCACAAATCGTTCCGTCGATATCTATCAAATAGTTTTTGACTTCTTCAGGTAAAACCGGTGATATATGCTGTCCGTCCTCTACTTTATTAATTAATGTTATGTCTTTATTGTTATTCTTCATTTGCCCAATTTAATCTGTCATTTTGTGAAAATTGCCATGGCGCACCATTATTTTCAATATTCGTTAGCATTCCTGTCAACTCATTAGGCACTTTTGATTCTTCCATCACAAGAAACCTTCTTAAGTCAATAATTATCGATAAAGGGTCAATGTTTACAGGGCACTCATCAACGCAAGCATTACATGATGTACATGCCCATAACTCTTCTTCAGTAATATAATCACCTAATAATGACTTTCCGTCTTCGTAGTCCTTTCCGTTTTTCCTTTTTCCATCACCGTATTCAACCAATCGATCTCTGGTATCCATCATTATTTTCCTTGGTGATAAAATTTTACCCGTTACGTTAGCAGGACAAGAGGATGTACATCTTCCGCATTCGGTACAAGTGTATGCATCCATCAAGTTCTTCCATGTCAAATCATTTACATCTTTCGCTCCAAATCGAGACGGGGGAGCTGCATTCGGATCAACGGCATATGGGTCGGCACTTGGGTCAAGCATTAATTTTACTTCATTAGTAACACTTTCCATATTGTCAAACTTTCCTTTCTTTTCCAGATTTGAATAATAGGTGTTTGGGAATGCCAATAAAATGTGGAAATGTTTTGAATAGGGCAGATAATTAAGAAATCCAATGACCATAAGGAAATGTCCCCACCATCCAATACGTTCAAGAATCAAAAGAGATGAATTACTCATTGAATCAAAAAACAGAGGCCCGATAATAGAAGAAATGGTGAATCCGAATGAACCTTCAATATTTGAAGCATGGGAAACACCGCGATTGAATAATACTTCATCAGTTCCATTCATTGTAAAAATGCAAACCAACAAAATAAGTTCAAAGATTAAGATGAGGTTGGCATCTTTGGTAGGCCAACCAATCATTTCTTTCATATTTAGCCGAGGTAGTTTTAATAAGTTTCTTCGTGCAAGAAAAATAATTGTTGCGAAAAAAGCAGCTACCGATAAAATCTCTATAAAGCTTATCGTAAAGACATAAAATGACCCTAAGGAATTGGAAAATATACGATGCTTACCGCTGAGTCCATCGGCAAGAATTTCAATGAGCTCTATCTGAGTGATTACAAATGCAACATACAAACACAAATGTAAAAATGCAGCAATTGGTCTTGAAAACATTTTCTTTTGACCAAAGGCAACAAGAAGCATTGTCTTTATTCTTTCACCCTTTTTATCATTCCGATTTATATCTTTTCCTACACTAATGTTATCTCGAATCTTCCATATGTTATAGGCAAAAAAGCCTATACCTACAATGCTAATTAATCCGAATAAAATGATTTGAATTGTCATTGAATACCTAGTCTTGTATGGTGTCTAAAATCATTCTTAATTTTTTCTCTTCTCTTGGACTTAAGGATGCACCTTTTGTTTTAGAGCCCATTATCGAAAAGTGAATATATCTTTCCGGATGAAGCTTTAAGTCTTCAACAAGGTCTTGAAGTTTTTTGTTGCTTTCAACAAGTTCGTTGTATAATGCATCGTCATGAATCAATTTACTCATTGAGCCACCCCCATTTTGTATATCACCAAGGATAATATTTAGTTTTTGAATGGTGGAGTCAGCTTCTGTTATTACTGATTTGAAATCGGCAGAAACCAAATCATCGGATATTTTTTTTGTGTTGCCTATAATTTCAGTAACCGTTTCATTGCTTTTCTTCAGGTTTGCTGTTATGTTTTCAACATTGTTCATAATGCGAGCAAATTGAATCTTTTCCTCAGCAACAAATAATCCAATTTCTTCAGCGGCATCTCCCAATTGGTTTATTGTTTGTTTTACTCGGCTGAAGCTCCCCTCTATTTCAGATGTAGCAGTAGAGTCCCAAAATGCAGATAAAGAATTGACCATGTTGTCAACGGAAATCATCATACTTTGTAATTTTTGTGCAATGGGGTCTGCATATTCTTTCACCTGATAGGCAATATCTTGGCTTGATTTTATTCCTGGTATTTCTGATCCAACGGGATAGATGTTCTTGTTATTTGGATTCGTTTTAAGTATTAGACCTTTAGAGAAAAAGTCAGGGGAACCAATTTCTACGGTACTCCCTCTTGCTATTTTAATGTTGTTGTTTTGAATATTGAAGCTGACCTTTACTCTTCGATTAGGTGTGTTTTGAGGTAATATTTCAATGTTGGTCACCTTTCCAACGATAACACCATTTAAGGTGACATCAGAAGCGACCATGAGCTGATTCGTGTTTTCAAAGTAGGAGTGATAGGTGTCATCTCCACCCCAAAAACTGGAACCCTTTAAAAAATTAATACCAAGAATCAATAATGCAATTGCCACCACAGCAATGATGCCGGCTTTTATTTCTTTTTGAAATTTCAAATCTTATTTTTCTACTAAATTAATAGCTTTTTCAATACCAATTCGTTCTCCGTCTAAGAAAGCGACAACAAATGCACCTTTGAAGCCAATTTCTCTCATTTTGACTTTATATTTCTTTGCTGATTCTAGGTCGTTTGCGAAGTTGCCAGCACAATATTTGTAGAGACCATTTTGAAAATATTTATGGATCTCTTTTTCATTTTTGAATCTATCGGAATTTTTTGGTAGGTCTTTCGTGGAGCTAATGATTTGCACGCGACAAATTAACCCATTGTTTTTAATTACATCC
>WTIB01000008.1 GCA_011522905.1 Crocinitomicaceae bacterium
AATTTTAAATTCATTTGACTTATCTACCTTTAAGTCAACTTTATAAGTAGAGTCCTTTTTAAGAGATAAAGTAGGAAAAATATAGGATATTTCTGGAGCTGAGACTAACCTGAAGTAACGCTTTTCAAATACCTTTTTGTTCAATATCTCATTTTTCGAGGAACGTATCATACTCCTATTAACAAAAGAAAATTGCGACTTATCCTTAAGAATTGTATTTACCTCAGAAACTTCAATAGGAATGAGTTTTGATCTAAATTCCTTTCGTGAATTCATTAGTTCATTTTGAAGAACCCGTCGTTCGATATAAGGTAAAATTGAGTCCATTTTCTCCATTGCAGTCTGATACCCTTCATTTATGGCCTGATCTATGTTTTCAAATTCAAAAGTTGCAATATTTGACCCTGGATTAATAATAAAGCCATTTTTACATGGTAAATTAAAGCTGGTTGGAGTTGTTGTCATACTCATTAAAACACCAAACATATCCCTTTCATCAGGAACCTCTGCATTTTCAGAAACATTACTTCCAATGATATAATCAACCTCAAATGCGTTATACATGACATCAGATGGAAAATTATTATACAGCCCCCCATCGAAATACAAGGTATCGTTGATGCGAATTGGGTTAAGGTAAAGGGGGTATGTCATAGAGGCTCGAACGGCTTCGTTTAAATTTCCTTTTGAAAAAGTAACACTCTCCTTATGAACTACATCTGACGCAACACATCTAAATGGTACAAATAAGCGATCAAAATCTTTTCCATTAGAGGCACTTACCTGACCCATTTTGGTGAGCATTTCAAAATCTAAAAAAGTCGGAGTAATTAAATTCAATGGGATCGATTTTCTTATCACGCTATCCTTAGAAATCGAAAAGTTGATGACTGAAGCATTTCTATCAATGTCCCTAAATAAAAAAAGGTTTTTTTCAGGGATTTTACCATTAGCCATAATAAGGAATTCGTTTGACAGAATAAAACCCTCTATTTCTTCAGGTGAATACCCACATGCATAAAGAGCGCCAATTAAAGCTCCCGCCGAAGTTCCTGTAATATAATCAATCGGTACTCCGTTCTCTTCAAGCGCCTTAATAACACCAAGATGAGCCATAGCAGATGCGCCTCCACCACTCAAAACAAGGCCAATCTTCTGTTGTCCAAAACCAAATGTGGTAATAAAAAACAGAGTGATTAAGAGGATACTAATTTTCAATTGCTTTCTTTTGTAATATCTTATTACCAAAATTAGATAAAATGAATGGGAACATTAGTGGTTTTGACGAAGAATTGATTATCACGTTAAAATGTTTTTTTGGATTTGAAGAAACGCTAAAAGAGGAACTTTTAGAATATGGTTATGATCAAATAGAAATACTCAATAGGGCTGTTCAAATTCGAGGTACTTGGAAAGATGTATATTATCTAAACTTACATTCAAGATGTAGTATTTCTATATTGGTTGAAATCGCCAGTTTTAGAATTAAAACAGAAAATGATTTATATCAAAGTGCTTCTAAAATAAAATGGTCCAACATTTTTGATGTCAATAAAACCTTTGCTGTTAAAGGTGCCATATACTCTGATATATTTACAAATACACATTATCCATATTTACTGGTAAAAGATGCTATTGTTGATCATTTCAGAGATAAAACCGGTGACCGACCAAATATTGAAATCAAGCGACCTCAGGTTTTGATTGATGTTTATATTAGAAATAACCAGGTAACTATTTCGGTAAATACCAGTGGGAATCCTTTGTTTCAGCGTGGATATCGAAATGCGGCTGGAGAGGCACCAATAAATGAAGTCGTTGCCGCATCATTGATTCGAATGTCAGGATGGGACAGAAAAACAAACTTAATGGATCCATTTTGTGGATCAGGTACGATTTTAATTGAAGGAGCCTTACTCGCTACTGGAATACCATCTAATATTGAAAGACAGCATTACGCATTTAAAAATTTCAAAAATTTTGATCAAAATTTATGGGATGAAATTTATGACAAAGCCATTCGAATTGTAAGAAAGTTACCATGCAAATTCCTAGGTTCAGACATTTCTGATGAAATGGTATTAAAGTCGAGAAGGAACTTAAGAGAATTTAGTTTTGGTAGATTTATTGAAATATCGGGAAAGCCATTTAACGAGGTAAGAAAATCCGATGAACCGGTTTTCATCATTTCAAATCCTCCTTATGGACAAAGATTAGAAATAGAAGAGGAATTATATGCACAAATAGGCTCATGGCTGAAGCACGAAATAAAGGAAGGAACCGCTTGCATTATATCGTCAAGTGAGGAAGGTTTCAAATCCATTGGACTGAAGCACTCCAAAAAAGTAAAGGTTTACAACGGTAATTTAGACTGTAGTTTCCGGTGCTACGAATTATTTGAAGGAAAGAGAAAAGACAGCTTAAGTTAATTATTTCCGTTTGGATACCTCAACATAATCCCGACTTTCATAACCTGTATAAATTTGTCTGGGACGTCCTATAGGTTCTCCATTCTCAGTCATTTCTTTCCATTGCGCTATCCAACCTGGAAGTCTACCGATGGCAAACATTACAGTAAACATCTCAGTTGGTATTCTCAAGGCCTTATATATAATCCCAGAATAGAAATCTACATTTGGGTATAAGTTTCTCTCCTTGAAATAATCATCTTCAAGAGCGACTTTCTCCAATTTCTTTGCAATGTCTAGTAAAGGATCATTCACACCAAGCTTTTCTAGAACTTCATCACAAGATTTTTTGATAATTCTTGCTCTCGGATCAAAGTTTTTATAGACACGGTGGCCAAAGCCCATTAATCTAAAAGGGTCATTTTTATCCTTCGCTTTTTCCACCCATTTATCTACATTACCTCCATCAACATGTATTTTTAGGAGCATCTCAATTACTTTTTGATTTGCACCACCATGTAAAGGACCCCAAAGCGCACAGATTCCAGCAGATATCGAGGAATATAAGTTGGCTTGTGAAGAACCCACAATACGTACAGTTGATGTTGAACAATTTTGCTCATGGTCCGCATGTAAAATCAACAACTTATTTAAAGCATCGACAATGACAGGATCAACATGATAGTCCTCCGTAGGCATCGCGAACATCATATGAAGGAAGTTTTCACAATAATTAAACTCATTTCTTGGATACATAAATGGATGTCTCATCGAATTTTTGTAAGACCATGCCGCTAATGTTGGTAATTTGGCTATTAACCTTTGGATCGTTAAGTTTACCGCTTCCGAATTTCTATTTGGATTTTGTGATTCAGGATAGAAAGTAGCCAGTGATGATACCATTGATGAAAGGACACCCATCGGGTGCGCCTTCGCAGGATATGCTTCAAAAAACCTCTTCATATCCTCATGGACCAAAGTGTGTCGTTTAATACTTCTTTCAAATAACTGAAATTCAATACTGTTAGGTAATTCACCGTAAATCAAAAGATAAGCTACTTCTGTAAATGAAGCTTTTTCAGCAAGTTGCTCAATGGGATAACCCCTATATCTTAGAATTCCTTTCTCTCCATCCAAAAAAGTAATGGCACTGGTTGTAGCTCCTGTATTTTTATATCCAGGGTCTATTGTAATGTACCCAGTTGATGCACGTAATTTTGATATGTCAACCGCATTTTCTTTTTCTGAACCTGTTACAACAGGTAAATCGTGTTCTTTTCCTTCTAAGATTATCTTTGCTTTATCGCTCATTCTTGAAATTAAATTTTCGTTGGATTGATTTCGCCCAAAAGTACAAAATCAAATTTGTATTTTCTAATTCAATTAGGCTTATACGCTCTTCTACAATAAAAGGTTACGATTCTAGAGGTTTTCCTTGATATAATCGAACATCATCTGAAATAAGTGATTTCGAGTGTTCCCCCCATAAATACCGTGATTTTTATTAGGGTATATAAACAAATCAAATTGTTTATTCGCATCAACCATCGCATTGACCATTTCCATAGTGTTTTGATAATGAACATTATCATCAGCAGCACCATGAATTAGAAGATAATTTCCTTTCAATTTATCTACATGATTGATCGGACTGTTATCATCATAACCTGATTGATTCTCTTGAGGGGTCCTCATAAATCTTTCAGTGTAGATATTATCGTAATATCTCCAATTTGTGACAGGAGCTACTGCAATTGCTGTTTTAAATACATCACTGCCTTTGGTTATAGCCAAAGATGCCATAAATCCACCATAGCTCCATCCCATAATACCAATCCTTTTGGAATCTACCCAAGGAAGTTCACCCAATTTTATGGCAGCATTTATGATGTCTTCAACTTCAAGCTTTCCGAGCTCAAGATATGTTGATTTTTTAAATTTCGCTCCTCTATACATGGTGCCTCTAGGGTCAATTGTAAAAACAATGTATCCTTCTTGAGCCAGCAATTGGTGGTACATATAATCCCCAGCATCGTAAGCATCAAGAACCTCATTGTGTCCCGGCCCACCATAAACATTAAAATATACAGGGTATTTTTTTGTAGAATCAAAATCGTGGGGTAAAATCATTTGAGTATTTAATTCTACATATCCCAAATCCATAGAAGAAAATACCTTTTTACTGAGTTTTGGATATTCCTTTAGCTTATCGGATAAAGCCCAGTTATCCTCTAATTCTGTAACCACAGTTCCATCACTCTTATTTAATGAAATTTTTGGAGGTGTATTGGCATTAGAATAAGTATGAATAAAGTATTTCATGCCATTTAAAAATTCAGCATCGTTATACCCTCTTTCTTTTGTCAATTCTTTTTTACCAGAACCATCAACATTTATGGCGTATATAGATTTTTGAGTTGAGTGAGGTTCACATGAGGAATAATAGATGATATTGGACTCTTTATCCAATCCCAAAAATTCAATAACATCCCACTCACCATTTGTTATTTTCTCTTGCTCACCAGAAAAATTTAGCCTGTAAATATGATTGTACCCATCCTTTTCACTTGTTCTCAGTAAAGATTCTCCATCATTTAAAAAAATGAGATTATCATCAACATCGATATAGGTATCCGAGATTTCCTCGTAAATCACTTTGGATTTTGATATCCCGTTGGAACAGTCAATCAAATTATATTTTAGACTGTTTTGGTGCCTATTCATGGTTTGTAAAATCAACTTATTTGCCTTTTCTGACCATTTAATTCTTGGGATATATTCATATTCACCAAGTTCGATTGAATTTATTTTACATTTCTTTTTTAGGTCAATAATATGAGCAGATACAACACTATTATCTTCACCTGCTTTTGGATATTTAAACTTATAAGAGTCTGGATATAGATCATTGTAGTAAGTCATTCGGAACTGCTTTACGTTTTTCTCATTGAACTTTAAAAAAGCAATGTATTTACTATCAGGTGACCAGTCATATGCTTTTGTTATGGCGAATTCCTCTTCGTAAACCCAATCTGATGTTCCATTGATGATTTTATTTTTTTTCCCGTCATAAGTGAGTTGCTTTACCTTGTTCCCAGACAAATCCTTGATGTAAAGATTGTTCTTGTGGATATATGAAACATACATGCCATCAGGAGAATATTCGGCTAGGGTCTGAGGCTGATGCTCAGAATCTAATGGTTCTAATTTCTTGGTTTCTCGGTCATATAAATAATACTCAGCAGTGTAGCTATATCGATACTTGGATGATACATTGGTTAAAAATAAAATTTTAGATTCATCTGCATTAAACTCAAAAGAACCATATTCAAATCCTTCAGGAGGCGTAAATATAATTTCAATATTTTCGGGAGCTTTTTCTTTCTCCATGTCAGCAATCTTGTACTTTATGATTGCATTATCATTAGTTCGCAGCACACAAGAAACCCCATCTGATAAGGCATTTATGGATGGCGCATATTTTGGGTAGAATTCATAGTTTTTCCAAATCTTTTCTATGGTGATTTCTTGTGATAAGGATGTAAAACTGTGAAAACATAATAAAATCAGTAATGATATTTTGTACATATTCAATAATTTTTCGTGAAAATAACTAAGTTAAATCTGGAAATCAATTAAATGCATCACATTGTTAATGGGAAGATAATTTTGAATTGTTAAAAACACAACATTCACCAAACGAATATGAATTATTTTTACGTATTTTTACCTCTCTAAAACAACGTACTTAAGTTAAAACGAAATACTATGAAAAAAATTCTACTTCTAGCAACCATATTAATATCAATTCCCAGTTTCGCCCAGGAGTGTGGTGATTTGTTTATCTCTGAATATGTTGAGGGATGGTCAAACAACAAAGCATTGGAAATTTACAACCCAACCTCAGATGCTGTTGATTTAAGTGAATATATGGTTATCCGATATTCCAATGGAGCCACTAGTGCGAGTGCCGCAAACGCCATTCAACTTACCGGAACAGTTGATGCCTATGACGTTCATGTAGGAGTAATAGAAAAACTTGATCCAAACGGTACAGGTCAAGAAGCACCTGTTTGGGACTCACTTCAAGCCAAAGCTGATGCATTTTATTGTCCAGAATACAATACATCCAATGCTTGGTATTTTAATGGTAATGATGCTGTGGTATTAGCTAAAGGTTCCGTAAATGATATTCCAAATGCGATTGTTGTGGATATCTTTGGTAAAATAGGTGAAGATCCTGGTGACGGATGGACCTCAGAATTTCCATACACAGGTGGAGGATCGCTGGTTACTAAAGACCACTCTATGTTAAGAAAAGCGTCCATTAAAAATGGAGAAACAAATCCCGTTATTTCGTTTTTTGATCCCCTTTTGGAATATGATTCCATTCCTGCTGTAGTTGTTCGTTTGGATGAAAATGGAGATACACTTTTTAGTACAAATGGAAATCCACTTTTAGATGGAAATTGGTTTACCTTGGGTACACATGATTGTGAATGTAATCCTGCAAATTTAAGTGAGCTCAATGAGGGCCAAATTGAAATCTATCCAAATCCTACAACAGGATATTTCACACTTTCGAATATTTCGGAGGTTAAAAACATTGAAATCAGAAATGCTTTAGGTCAGAAAATATATGCTAAAGAAAACAACCAAAATACAAAATCGATTCATTTGAATGAACCAAAAGGCTTATACTTTATTCGCCTAAATGGTAGTAATGAATCTGTTATCATGAGAAAAATAATCATTAGATAGTCGTTCATTATTGGCTTCAAATTGAACTCATGAGGTATTTATTAGCGTTACTTTTACTCACTATTTACGTTCATAGCTCTGCTCAAAACGCTACCCTTTCTGGAAAGATAATTGACAATTATACGGAGCAAGAAGTTGTAGGAGCGAAAATTACACTTCAATCAAAATCTAAATTATACAGAGCACTATCCGACCCAAATGGAAACTATTCATTTGATAATTTGGTTCCAGATACGTATTCAGGATTTGTAACTATGCTGTCTTTTGATACCTTGTTTTTTTCTGTTGAAATAAATCAAGGTGCCAACGCTTTAAACCATACCTTGGGAGGAAGCCAGGAGTTGGAAGAAGTTAAAGTAATCGGAAATCTGGTCGTAGATAGAAAAACACCTGTAGCGGTAACAAGGATTTCAACTCAACAAATTAATGAAGAACTTGGATCAAGAGACCT
>WTIB01000022.1 GCA_011522905.1 Crocinitomicaceae bacterium
ATAACTTATAGGAAGCCGGAGGTAAAAACTCATCATTTGGTCTTCCGTATTGTGCTTGATCTATGAAATCTTGTGTGTGTTCGATTCTTACACCAAGAGCAAAAGGTTTTGAAGAAAGCTGAATTTTTTTACCGTGAAGAAGCTCATAGATATCTCTTGCTGAATGTCCTGTGGCTAGAATTAGATTTTCTACTTTTATTTTTTTGTCTTCGTTTATTGTAATTTCTGTAATCCTTCCACGCTGAACGTCAAAATCTGTGAGCTTACTATTGAAATGTATTTCGCCACCGCAGGATATGATTTTTTCGTTTATGGAACTTATAATTTGAGGCAATTTATTTGTGCCTATGTGCGGATGTGCATCTACTAAAATATCTTTATGTGCTCCAAATTGAACAAGAAGTTTGAGTATTTCTTTTACGTCTCCTCTTTTTTTTGATCTCGTGTAAAGTTTACCATCCGAATATGTACCAGCACCGCCTTCGCCAAAACAATAATTACTTTCTGGGTTTACAATGCCTTCCTTATTTAGCTTAGCTAAATCACGCCTTCGTTCTCTGACATTTTTACCACGTTCATAAATAATGGGTTTAAGACCACTTTTGATGGCTTGCAAGGCTGCAAACATACCAGCGGGCCCCATTCCTATGATGTGAACGGTATTAACCGAATTTACAGGCTTAAATTCCATGTGCTTATCTTCTGTTATGGGTTTCTTTATTGAAACCTGAAATACACAATTAATTTTTACCTTCTTTTTTCTTGCGTCTATACTTCGCTTATGCCACTCATAATATAAGTCAGCACTTTGATCTAGCTTAAGTAATGATTTGATTTTTTTTAGTAGGAAATCATCATTCTTGGCCTCCTCAGGTGAACATTGAAAACGAATTTCTTGCATTAGGATTCAAAGATAATCGAGAACCACCAACCCTTATTATAGAGTTGATCAATTGGTTTAGCTACAGGTGAAAAGTCTTGAATAAAACTATTTTGTATGCCATGAGAGTATTTGAGCTCTATGGCAAATTTAAAGAATGGAGCAAAAAACTCAACTCCGCCACCAAGCTGACCTTGAATATCGTATCTATTTAGCTTGATAAACGGATCAATATAATTTTGTGATGCATCTTGTTGTGATTGGAGATCTATTGAATATTGAGCACCGAATAGGGCATAAGCCGTAAAATTGTTGAATCTCTTGGTTTTAAACAAAAATGTCAGTGGAATATCAAGGCATGTCGAATTAATTCTCTCTTCACTTATTCCGTTAACGAAGTTTACACTGTCAGTACTTCGAAAATTCAGCACTCTTTCCTGAAATGATAAACATGGCATAAGTCTCAAGCGAAGTACAGGAGTACCAAGCTTTAAAGATGTCAGAATACCTAATTGTCCACCAGGCTGAGATTTGTTTGTCACAGAAACTAAACCAAAATTTTCATAGGCATCAGGTAGCTGAAATACTGTAAAATCTGATGAATTAATACCCAAGGTGAATCCAAAGGAAAATGCCTTTTTATCAAAGTTTTTCATTCGAGGTTGCTTCATCTTTTGGGCAAAGAAAAAGGAGAATGAAAGTGTAAAAAGAAATATTAGTATAAATCTCATTGATACAATAACGCAAAGTGTGCCGCTATGTTGTGTTTATTTAACTCCTGTATATATGGTTGCAATTCCACCTGATACGAGGGATGATTTTACATCCTTATAATTTAGTTTTTTCAAAATATCCTCAAACTCAACTCCTTCTGGAAAAGCTTCGACACTTTCTGGAAGATAAGCATATGCTTTCTCGTCTTTAGAAATTCCTTTGCCTAAAACAGGAATAATATATTTTGAATAAAAATTAAAACTTTGTTTAACAGGGAATTTCTTTGGTTTAGAAAATTCGAGAATTACGGCCTTTCCACCGGGTTTTAACACTCTCAACATTTCAGCAAGCCCTTTATTTAAATTTTCAAAATTTCGAACTCCAAAACCAACAGTTAATCCGTCAAAGTAGTCAGATTCAAAAGGCAGATCCTCAGAATCCGCCTGAGTCATAGTGATAATATGGTCTATTTTTTTCTTTCGCATTTTTTCTCGACCAACTTCCAGCATTCCATTTGAAATATCGATTCCAATGATTTCCTGAGGTTCGAGCTTCATGCTGGCAATTGCAAAGTCTCCTGTACCAGTAGCAATATCCAATATTTTCTTGGGATTCAATGGCTGAAGTTCTTTAACCGCTTTCTTTCTCCAAATACGGTCAATTCCCAATGAAAGAAAATGATTCAAAAAATCGTATTTCGACGAAATGTTATCGAACATTTGTTCAACCTCTTCTTTTTTTGATTTATCGGAGTTGTATGGTTTTACTGGCTTTTGTGACATACTAGCTAAACAAAATTAAATTATATCAGTTCACTAACTTCATCAATTAAGTCGTTTAATTGAATGCTTACAACGCCAGGTTTTTCGCACACCATTCCACCTGCAATATTGGATACTTGAGCAATTTGTTCAATTGTGGCGCCACAAATTAAGCAGAGTGTAGCCGTAGCGATAACTGTATCACCTGCTCCTGAAACATCGGTGATGTCACGAGGATGGGCATTGGCATAATACGAATCGGAACCATTACTAGCGAAAATACCATATTCAGAAAGTGTGACTAAAGAGATTTTATGAGGGATATTCTTTCTAAGTTGTTCTACTGCATTTTCAAAATCTTTTTTACTTTCTGAAAAGTCAAATTCAACATTTAATCCTTCCTTAAGTTCTTTTAGGTTAGGTTTGAAGATGGTTAAGCCTGAATATTCATTAAAATTTTCTTTTTTCGGGTCAGCTGTAATGGGAATATTATTTTCATTAGCGAGTTCAATAAAAAATTGAATGGAATCTTTTGAAAAAACACCTTTGTTGTAATCTTCCAAAATAATGGCATCAACACCATCATTAATGATCTGTTTTACATTAGAATAGAGGTTTTCCCGTATTTCATCAGAAATATAGTGGGTATCTTCAGAATCAATTCTGAGCATTTGTTGCTTTGACGAAATTACCCTTGTTTTTACAGTAGTTTTTCTTTTATCACTTTTAATAATTCCTTCTGTGGATATTCCTCTTTTTTCGAAGAGTTGAATTAATTCGTTTCCCTCGGAATCATTTCCTATGACTGATGCAACAATGGGTTTTGCTTCAAGATTAAGCACATTTAATGCTACATTTCCGGCTCCACCAATTCTATTCTCTTTTTTGTCTAATGAAATAATCGGAACAGGTGCTTCAGGACTAATTCTTGTGACCTTACCTATGACATAAGCATCAAGCATCACATCTCCAATAATGAGTACTTTTTTTTGCTTGAAATTATTAAATAACTCTTGGTGGTTCACTTAATTCAATTTTGAAAGGGCTTCTTTGATTCTACGCATAGCTTCGTTTAGGGTTTCTTCAGATGCCGCATAGGATATTCTGAAGCAATTTGGGTCTCCAAAAGCATCGCCGGTAACAACAGCTACCTGACTTTCCTCTAAAAGATACATGCATAAATCACTTGAGTTATTAATTACTCTATCGCCATTGCTTTTCCCAAAATAATAAGAACAATCAGGGAAAACATAAAATGCACCTCCCGGTTGGTTGGTTTTAATACCTGGGATTGTCTTTAGCCACTCCAAAACCAATGATCGACGACTTTTGAACGCAGAAATCATATCTTTTAGTATATCTGGATCTGCATTCATTGCAGCAATTGCGGCTTTCTGGGTAATCGAGCAGGTTCCTGAGGTAAATTGGCCTTGAACCTTAGTACAGGCATTCGCAATTTCAATAGGAGCACCTATATAACCTAATCTCCAACCGGTCATTGCCCAAGATTTTGATACGCCATTTACCGTAATTACCTGTTCATAAATATCATCAAATTGAGCCAAGCTCTCATGTTTGCTTTCAAAATTTATATGTTCATATATTTCGTCACACAAGGCAATTACATTTGGGTTCATTTTCAGGGTATCAGCCAAACTTCTCAATTCTTCCCTTGAGTATACCGAACCAGTTGGATTACAAGGTGTAGAAAAAATAATCAGTTTGGTTTTTGATGTAATTGCTTTTGATAAATCATCCCCTGTGATTTTGAAATCTTGTTCAATACCAGCATTTACAATTACAGGAACCCCTCCTGAAACCTTGACGATTTCTATATATGAAACCCAATAGGGTGCAGGTATAATTACTTCATCTCCAGGATTAATTAATGTCATAACAACATTTGCTATAGATTGCTTTGCACCTGTTGAAACAACAATCTGGTCCTTTGAATAATCGAGATTATTATCTCTTTTAAATTTCTTTGAAATACTCTCCCTTAAATCCTCATATCCTGGAACAGGCATATATTTCGTGAAATTATTTTTCATGGCCTCTTTGGCAGCATCTTTAATAAAGTCTGGTGTATTAAAGTCCGGTTCACCAAGAGATAACGAGATTACATCCTTACCCAAGGCTTTAAGTTCTCTACTCTTACGAGACATGGCAATCGTTGCAGATTCTTCCATAGAAAGAAGACGATCAGATAATTGAATCATGGAAATATTTTTTTTCGCGCAAATTTAGTTAAAAAGGGTATTCAAACGTCAATATTTACTGAGGTTCTCATATTAATCATCTAATAGGTCTGGGCGTCTTGCTTTGGTTCTCTTCAAGGCTTCTTGCTCCCTCCATTTCTCTATTTCTGGAAAATTTCCTGATAAAAGCACCTCCGGTACTTTCCATCCTCTATACTCGGGAGGTCTTGTATATACTGGTGGCGAAAGTAAATTGTCTTGAAAACTATCTGTTAATGCTGAAGTTTCGTTATTTAAAACACCTGGTAAAAGTCTAATAACAGCATCAGCCAAAACAGCTGCAGCTATTTCTCCTCCAGAAAGGACGTAAGACCCAATTGAAATCTCTTTGGTGATGAAATTTTCCCTTATTCGCTCATCAATACCTTTGTAGTGGCCACAGAGAATGATGATGTTCTTTTTTAATGATAATTCGTTGCATGTATTTTGTTCCAAAAGCCCTCCATCGGGAGTCATGAATATTACCTCGTCATATTCTCTTTGGCTTTTTAATTCTTCTATGAGATTCACAATGGGTTCAATACTCATTACCATTCCTGCACCTCCACCATATTGATAGTCGTCTACATTTTTGTGCTTATTTGTAGCATAGTCCCGAATATTATGGATACAAATCTCAACGAGGCCTTTGTCTTGAGCTCTTTTTAATATGGAGGCTGAAAATGGACCTTTGAGTAATTCAGGTAAAATGGTAAGTATATCAATTCGCACATCCAAATTTAATAACAATTTGTACCATAAATATTTTTTATTGATTTCAATTCATTCATTGTTGCGTTTGATTCTTCTTTTCTTTGGATTTATAGTTATCTTGTATGCTTTGTATGAAACACAAATTATGAAGCCAATCACCGTTACTTTACTATTCATCTTTACTTGTTCAACTTTTTATTCTCAGTGTGAAGAGGTGACCTTGGAATCTATTTCCAATTCTGGTCCCTATGCTGTTGGGTATTTAATCGAAGGTGTTCATCCCATTCGAAACGGACCCGATTACAATGGAGCAACTATTTATTATCCAACCAATGGAACACCACCATACTCAGGTATTGCAATAATCCCAGGTTATTGTGGGGTTGAATCAGATATTCAGGATTGGGGGCCATTTTATGCCTCACATGGAATAGTTGCCATCACTTTAGGAACAAATGACCCTTGCGCAGATTGGCCTTCTGCGAGAGCTACAGCCCTACTTGATGCCATTGTTACGGTTAAGGAGGAGAATTCAAGACAAGACTCTCCATTAAAAGACAAAATTGATGTCAATAGTTTTGCTGTTTCGGGCTGGTCAATGGGTGGGGGAGGTTCACAACTTGCCGCCTCAATAGATCCATCTTTAAAGGCTGTAATTGGTTTATGTCCATGGCTTGATTTAAATGGTTTTGAGCCCTCTGACCTCATACATGATGTGCCAGTTTTAATATTTACTGGTGAAAATGATGATATTGCCAATTCTGCAGAATATGGTTATATGCACTACCAAGGAACACCTTCAACTACTGATAAGCTTTATTTTGAAATTGCAAATGGGGGGCATGGTGCTGCAAATTCTCCAGAATTAGAAGGAGGTGAGGTAGGTGTTTATGCGCTATCATGGTTGAAAACCTATTTGGATAATGATCCATGCTATTGTGAGTTTTTGGTAAACACTCCATCAAATTCGTCAGATTATGAAACGAATATTGAGTGTTTGAACGCCGGAATTGACGAAGGTGAAAATTTGATACATTTTATTCATCCAAATCCAGTTCAAGATTATATTGAATTCACTAATGATGGAATAGAAAGCACATACGAATTAAAATCCTCTAATGGAAAATCAGTTAAGTCAGGAATTGTTTCTCATGGATACAATAAAATCCTTTTTGACAAACAAAATACCGAAGTCTATTTTTTGATAATTGGAGGTAAATCATACAAGCTAATAAGCATTAAATAGTTCAACTTTGTGCACATGAAGATTTTTGTTTTATCTATTTTTTTGATTCTTTCTATTTTTTCATATGCTCAATATGATTGGGATTCTAATGAAACGCCATCATATCCTGAGCTCATTGAGATATTGAGGAATATTTCTGATTCCTCGGATTTAATTAATATGTATGCGATGGGTTCTTCTGATTATGGTTTACCCATTTATCTATGTTTAATCAACGGGGGAGAGGATTCTCTTATCGCATTTAGGAGAGCGAGAAATGAGACTACAATCCTTTTCAATAATGGGATTCACCCGGGCGAGCCCGATGGTATTAATGCAATGATTATTTGGTTGAAAGAAGTTTCCAGGAATCCAGAATCGTTGGTTGACATGCCAATTATAGGATTTATACCTGCATACAATATTGGTGGGATGATGAACCGATCAGGCTTCAGTAGAGCCAATCAAAATGGTCCATTGGAGTATGGATTTAGAGGTAATGCACAAAACTTGGATTTGAATCGGGATTTTATAAAAATGGATTCAAAAAATGCTTTCACCTTTACCAAGATTTTTCATGCGCTAGATCCCGATATTTTCGTGGATAATCATGTTTCGAACGGTGCTGATTATCAATATACCTTAACCTATATCTCGGGACTTCGAAATCGTATGGCGCCAAGTATAGCAAAAATTACTCATGAGAGTTTATTGCCAAAACTGGGGAAAGCTGTATTGAATAATTATTCTTTCGACCTTTTTCCGTACGTTAATTTAGTCGGAAAAACACCAGATCGAGGAATAAGCTCTTTTAACGATCTTCCACGGTACTCCATGGGTTATACAGGTCTATTTCAGTGTATTTCTTTTACAGTTGAAACGCATATGCTAAAGTCATTTCCTCAACGCGTCAGAGCTACCTATGCTTTTATGGATGAGATTATAAAATGGACTGGAACGCATAAAGAGCTTATTGAAGATTCGAGGTTAAAGGCAAAAGCTTATGCAAGATCAAAATCATTTCTTTTGATGAATT